>JADZDJ010000298.1 GCA_020851115.1 Pirellulales bacterium | reverse complement strand
TTCCGCCCGCCGTTTTTTTGCACACCCCCCCGGAAATGGACCGGAAATGAATGCCGCGAAAACCTTCACGGCGCTCGGGAAGGCCGCACTTTTCCCGCTCCTCCATTTCCACCACAAAAAATTTTTCGAAAATCACGCCAATAAGCCAACGGCCAATTCTGCGGAGAACAGGCTTGGCGGATAGCCCCAGTCTCGCCCTTTGCGGCAAAGAATAGCGACCCTCGCCTGTTGACGCCCTATGAGCTGTCGCTATCATACTAACGTACAGTATATGTAAACATAGATGTACGTCGCGGCCGACCAACAAGCAACATGCCGGGATGCACATGCAGCCCGCCGCCAACGCCGTCGCACCGTCGCAGATTCCGGCCAGCGGGCCTGTTGGGTCTTGGTCCATTGCCCCTAACCGACAACCACACCGGCAAACCAATAGGATGCATCGTTGCCTCGTATGGCACGCCAGAACGTCCCCTGCGCTAGGCGGCCCTGCGGGTGGGCACGACGACGACCGCCTCAAGGGCTTCGGCCGGAGCGCTTTCGTGGTCGTAGCTTTCGACGGCATCTGCCACCCACGGAATCAGCGGTCGCTTGCGAGTCAACCAGGCTAAGACGGCTGGTAAAACCCACATCGACGCAACGGTGCAAGCGGCCACTCCGAGCGTCAACACTCGGCCCAGGCTTTGCAGACCGCGATGGCTGGCAATCATCAGACTGCCGAAACCGATGATCGTGGTCAGCGCATCGACCATCACGGCCACGGCCGTCGCCTGCGACATCCGGTAGCGACCCGATTGCTCCAGATACTCATGCACAATATGGACGCCATAGTCGATGCCGATTCCCAGCAGCAGCGGCAACGCGATGAGATTCGCCGGGTTAAGGGGCTGATCGAGATATCCCAGCAGCCCGAAGGTCGCCGCCAATCCCATTGCCAAGGGGAGCGAGGCCATGGCGCACTGGGCGAGATTACGAAAATCGAGGTACAGCACCGCGACAATCACCAGCAGCGCATAGAGCGCCGCGTACTCAAAACTCTCTTTCATTTCGAGCGAAGCCCAGTAGGCTTGCAACGGATTGCCGGTCGCTCGCGGGTCGATGCTGCGAACATCGTAGACAAACTTCTTCAACGCTTGCATATCCCAGATATTGCCGCGACCATAGATCTGCAACAAGAACTTGCCATTATGTCCCACAAAGCGATCAACCAGGCTTTCGGGCAGGTCGGTCAACTGGGGTGGCTGCGGGTTCGAGACCATCCGCACGACGTGCAAGCGGCTGAGCAATTCGCCGGCGGTTTGCTGCTGGAATTGCGAGATTCTTTCGTAGCACACACTGGCCGGCAGGCGTCGCAGCGCGTCGCGCAGCAGTTCGAGGCTGCGCGCGCAGGTCGCTCCGTCGCGCTGCAGTTCGGCCAATTGCTGGGCCTTGGCCAGGGCAGCGCCCAGTTCATCAATGGGGTCGATGGCGACCGCCGGCGGGCGTTCGGCCAGGTTCGCCAGCCGGCCGTTGATGCGTTGAATGATCGGCTGTTTTACGTCGATGTTGGTCGGAAACAGCGATGCAATTTCCTTCACGCGATCGACGCTCGCCAGCTTCAGGAACTTTTCCTTGCGCTCCAGCAGCTCTTGTTGGCTGTCGCAAATCGACAGCGCGTACCACATGCTTTGATCTTCGGCCAGCAATTGACGTTCGAGTTCAACGCTCTCCAACCCCTGCGGCTGCATGTGGAGCAGGTTGTGGTCGTACCACAAATCCTTCATGCCGATGGCCGCGATAACCGTGGCCGCGACTCCGCCGATCATCATCAATTTGGGCAGCTTCAACAGCGGATTGACCCAACTATGGATCGGCAGCGGCGCGGGGCTGGCTTTTCCCCAGCGCGTGTGATCGACCAGGTGAATCAGCGCCGGCAGCACAAACAGTTGGGCCACGGCACACAGCAGAATGCCACCGCCGGCAACGATGCCCAGTTCCGCGACGCCGACAAATCGCGTGAAACCGGCCGCGAAAAACGCGATCGCCGTGGTAATTGCGCCGGTGGCGATGCTCGCGCCGACCGTGCGCGTCGTTTCCAACAACGACGGTTCACATGCCATGCCGGCCCGCCGATATTGCATGTACCGCGAAATGTAATACGTGCCGTAGTCGATGCCGATGCCGATCAGCGTAACGGTGAAGGTCACGCTCAGGATGTTCAAATGGCCGACGGCCAGCGTGACATATCCAAACGACCACGCCATGCCAATAAGCAAGACAAGATTGGCCATGACCGCGTGGCGAATTCCGCCAAAGCCGGCGACGACCACCGCCACGACGCCGACAAACGAAAGCGCACTGGCCCAGAGCATCGACGATTGGCTCGCGCGCATTTCGTCGTTTTCCATGATCGGCAGACCGGTCAGCCCGATTTTGACTTCGGGATGCTGCAGCCGGGCCTGTGCGATCAATTGGCGCAGCGCGTCGATGGCTTCATTGCCGCGAGCAAATTCATCCTTGCCGACGGCCAAGCGCAACAGCACAAAGCCAAGCTGGCCGTTGCGGGCGAGAAAATATTCGTTGCCCAGTTCGCTGACAGTGGCCAGCGACGAGGGCGTTTCCCAAGGCAACGGAGATTGATACCGCGGCGTCGCGCTCAAACTGGCCAGCAAGCCGTTGGCCACCAGCTCCAACTGCTTCAAAGCGGCGCCAATGTTCAATCCCGGCGTGCCTTGCTCGGCAGCCGCCAGCATTTGCATTCGCTCAGCAATCAAATGGCCCACTTGCAATCGCGACCAAGCGCCGCTGACGATTTGCAAGGCCTGTTCGAGTTGGACCTCGATCGCTCGAAGCTCATCGACCGAGAGATAGTGCAACCCTTTGGCACGCACTTTACTCAAGTCGACTTCGTGCAAAATGGCGTGAAACAGCCGCTTTTCTTCGTTCATGGCGGCCGACAATTCCGAAAGCACGGGAACAACCGCGTCGCGATTGGCCCCTTCGACGACGATGACTGCGTCGTCTTCGTCGCCGAATTCTTCCAGGTACTCGATCCACAGCCGGTTGTAATCGCTGTTCGGATTGAGCAGATCCAGACGGCTGCTCTTGTAATTCAACTGCGAAGCCGTCAGCGCGACGCACGCCACGGAAATTCCGATCGCGACTGCCAACGTCGCCAAAGGATAGTTCAGTGCCAATCGCGTGATGGCAATGATGGCAGGCGACAGAATCGAACGCGACTCGCCGCCGTGAGAGCCAGTCTTGCTGGCGCTTGGTTCCATGTCGTCGACGCCTTGGTGACCGGGGACAGGAATAGAATCGTCGCCTTCCTGCGGCATGGAAGCACCATCCGTGGTTGCTGGCTCTTGGCCGAGTCTCTCCGAGGCTCGGATTTGTTTGATCGGTTTGCCGTTACGGGCTTTCGAGAACATCCCCAAAATTCAGCAGGTAGCCATTTCCGTCACCGCCAAATCCGAAGCGGTGGTAGATTCGGCAATAACCTTGATGCCTCTTTTCTAGGGAATGGCCTCTCAGAAAGGTCGTGTTGCGGCCTGGCAGCGACCGCTTTGCATGAGCGGAAAGCCGCGGATTGTAACAGGCATGCGCGATCGGACCAACCTCACTGCCGAACGCCAGCGATGCTAGCGTGCCAGACTCCTGTAGTCGCTCAAGACTCCATCGCGGCGTGGATTACCGCAGCGATTCGATGCGACGAACGGCATCAACGAATACCAAGCCGCAACCGATCAGGAGCGAACGACCTCCCAAACATTCAGGGTACGGATCGCAGAAATCGATCGAGCCTCACCGGGCAGTCGAGCAACTACGTCTGCTCGCGAAAGGCCGACCAGCTAAGATAGAGCAAGGCGACGCCGCAAATGATCATGCCCAGGTCCATCGACATGATTTGGCCAAATGGGAAGCTAAGAGCCAAATCGAGCGTGAATAGCAACAAAATGAGGACGGCAACCAACATCCCCAGAATCGTCAACAGCTTGGCCATCAGCAGCACATCCCGCAGTTTGCAGTTGCCTTACTATAAGTTAATCAAGTTCGTGTCACGCCACTAATGCCGACGTTCGCCCCATTTGCAATCATCCTAAGTCTTTAATTTGATTGCACTTAACTATTCGATTTCGAAACAACTGGATTTGCTCTGATTTCAGCCGATTGAGACTTAGCCACAATGTCAAAATGGGTAGGGAGTGCGAATAAGTCTAGCTTGCAAAATGGCGATTAACAGCCCCGAAATGGCCCAAAATGGTCCACCACACCATGCGATTCTGACGCGATGAGCACACCCCTAAAGATGGGTTTTTTAGGCATAGTTCCCAATCGAACGCCTCGGTGTCATTCGATCGCCATTGCTCGATTCTTTCAAGTTTGCTAGCTATCCCATCCAATTGTGCTCTACTCGAACCGGTCTCTTCTTCCAACTCTAATGCTCGACGATCCTTCGCCGCAGTTGTTGGACCTCCTATCGCGGTTGCAACTTGCTACGCCGCGGCAGGTGCGTGCGTGCCATCGACGCGCGCGACGTCTTGCGCGCGGGGTGCCGCTGATCGATCTGGTGTGGATCGATGCTTTGGTGCAAAAGGGTCTGCTCACACCCTATCAAGCTCATGAAATTCACTTCGGCCGCGGCGAAGGTTTGTTGGTTGGGCCTTATCTACTGAAGCGACTGACAGCCCGATGGGGATATGCCGACAGTTTTATGGCGTTGGACCGCCAGTCGGCAAGGAGGGTGCAACTTACGGTGGCGCGAGCGGACCTGGTTTCGTCGGAAAACCCACGCAAGTGGACGGTCGATCCAGTTATGCATAGCGTTTGCGGGCGGCAGTGGCTGGCGTGCCAAGGGCGGTTCGCGCCTGCGGTCGCGCTGGAAATCGCGCGACAGGTTGCAACCGAACTGGCAGCGCTGGAATCGACGGGGACAATTCATGGCGACGTATCTGCTTCCGCGCTGCAGATTACTTCCGATGGCCGCGTCTATTTGACTCGTGCCGGACTTCGAAGCACGGTTCGACTCGATGAAACCGAGAACGTGGAATCATTGCCAGCCGATTCGTTGGACACTCGTGCTCCCGAGCGGATCACTCGTCGGTCAAGTCCCAGCATCGCGGCAGATATATTTTCCTTTGGATGCTTATGCTGGCATTTGTTGACCGGCCGCACACCGTTGGCCGGTGGCAATCGTGTGGCGAAACTGGCGGCCATCGCGGCCGGCAAAATTCCTGCAATTCGTCGATGGGCTCCCGAGACGCCGCGGGAACTGGTGTCAGTCATCGAGTGCTGCACGAAAATCGATGAATTGGCGCGCCTGCAGTCGTTTGCCGACGTCGCCAAACAGCTTGGCCCGCCAACGCCGGCCGGGCGACGATCGGTCATCGAAGCGATTGCTCGTGGCCGCCGCAGCACCATCCAACCGAGTTGGCGATGGCGGGTACGAACCGCTGCAAGGCGATCGGCAACGCAATGTGTTGCCGCGGTTGCGAGTTTTGCGTTGCTTGCCGCTGCAACCTGGCCGCTGTGGCGACCGAATCCTGCACCCAAAGAACGCGCTTCGGTGGCTCAAACCACTGCCGCGCTGCGGCACGCAATCAGCTCACTTGCCGATTCCAGCGACACAGCCCCCAAAGCGATGCTGCAACTCGCCAGCTATCAAGCATCTGAGCCGCCGGCACGGCCGATCGTCGAATTGCCCAGCGGAGAAGACATTCTCGGCAGTTCACTGCGATTACAGGTCGGCGCGATCGTTCGCGGACAGAGTGGGCAGCGCGTTCGCATTTTAGCGCCGCCGAGCGGCGTTGCCGTGAACGCCGAGAATATTCGATTTGAAAACGTTGATTTTATCTGGCGGCATCGCTCGGAGCGCATCACTGCTCCCGAGCGAACCGCGATCGTCGAGCAGCGCTCTCGAACGGTCGAGTTCATCCATTGCACGTTCCAAGCAGCCGCAGCGCCGCCATTCGGTCTTCCACCGGCAGTTCGATTGATCGCCGCCTCGCCCGAGACTTCGACGAGCCTTGCGCCAGCTTGCCGCGTAAGGTTGGAACGATGCTGTTTGAAAGACGTGGCCTCGGTGGTCGATGGCGATTCTGCCGGGCCGATGGCGATTGAACTGTACCAGACACTGCACATGGCGCGCGGTCCGCTCGTACGATTAGCTACGATTCCGACGATGGAATCTCCTGTTTCGATTGAGTTAAAGCATGTGACGGCCAGGGGAACGAGGCACGGAATCGAATTTGGCATCGGGCGAGCTAGCGTTGTCCCCGGAAACATCCATATTGAGGCGGTCGGCTGCGTGTTGGCACTCGATCCGGCCGGAGCGCTCATCGCGTTCATCGGCTCCAAGATGCCAAAGCCAGCCGCTGGAGGGCGGATGCCGATTGAATGGACTGGGCAAGGTTCGTTGGCCGATGCCAATGTGGCCGTGGCGATTTGGCATCATGATGGCACAAGCGAAACGGTGCCGGAAGACTCTCTGGCAATCGAAGGACTGGTGGCCGGCAAAATGGAATTTGCCGGTTCGGCGGGAGACGATCCAGCGACTTCGCGATTAATGAATTGGCAAGCGCCGCTTATTAGCAACGATCCACCGGGGATCGGCGATTCGCTACCGACCCTGCCGCCGTTCGAACAGAAATGACGGCCGACGGGCCAAACCGTACGCCTGCACTTTGAAAATGCCGCTTCCAGCGCGTATCGAGTAGTTCGAGCATCGGCACGCCTTCTCTCGTTTGACGAATTGCGCCAATGGCATAGAGTTGATTGTCAGGTCGTTGGAATCTCATCTCTAACCCAGCGCCGCACATAGCCTCGCCAGATGCTACCCGCGTGCAGCGCGGGAGCAATACTCATGCGGCGTTTTTTACTTCAATTGTGGTGCGACGATACGGCTGCTACGGCGGTCGAATACGCGGTGTTGTTGGCATTGATCCTCGTGGCGGTCATGGGCGCGATCGGCGCTGTGGCTTCCCAGGCCGGCGGAATGTGGGGCAACGTCAAATCGGAACTCGACGCCAACGGTTTTGGATCCTAGGGACGGAACACGTCGAACACACAGGTTGTCATCATTGCAGCCGCTTGCGCTGGACATCGGGCAGACGATTTCATGGCTGCCATGCCGCTGTTGTGAACTGCAACAATCAGCGGTCGAGGTCCAGCGAATCCGGCTCAGTTGCCCATGGGCCGGGCCGCATGCTTGGAAAATCTAGCTTTTACTCAAATCGGCTGCCCATTGCCTCTATTGACCTCTACTTTGAACTTATGTATACTTTGAGTCGGAAGTTCAACGATGGAACGCAACACTCCACTCGCCGGGCGCGTCGTGGGCCGCGGTGCTCAAATCGAGCCGCCGAATCGGTTTGAGAGAGTGCGCATTGAGGCTGATTTTGAACAATTGGAGGCGGATCCCCACGCAGTCGCCGACGAGCGCCGCCTGACAACCGAGCTTTTTGTCGATGCCACCCAAAGCATCATTTCTTGCAATGACAGCCCCGACATTCCATTTCGCTACAGCATCAACCCCTACCGCGGCTGTGAGCATGGCTGCGCCTACTGCTATGCCCGGCCGGGGCACGAATTTTTGGGGATGAACGCCGGCATCGATTTTGAGACCAAACTGCTTTACAAACCCGATGCTGCCAGGCTGTTGCGAGCCGAGTTGAATCATCCTGCTTGGACTGGCGCGGAAATGATTGCCATTTCTGGTGTCACCGATTGCTACCAACCGGCCGAACGCAAGCTGCGACTGACGAGGAGCATTGTCGAAGTGCTGATCGAGGCGCAGCAAGCGTTTGGCGTGGTGACGAAGAATGCGCTGATTCTCCGCGATCTCGATCTGCTGGCCGAGCATGGCCGCCGCGCAATGTTTCACGCGAATTTAAGTGTGACGACGCTCGATGCAAAACTAGCTCGCGATTTGGAGCCGCGGACCAGTCCGCCTTCAATGCGGCTGCGAACGATTCGCGAGTTGACCGCCGCCGGAATTCCCACGCGAGTGATGGTGGCGCCAATCATTCCTGGTTTGACGGACAGCGAAGTTCCGGCCATTTTGCAGGCCGCTAGTGAAGCCGGTGCCAACAGCGCAACGTGGCAGATGTTGCGATTGCCTAGGGCAGTGCTGCCAATTTTTGAGGATTGGCTCACCAAGAATCGCCCCCGGCTTCGCGACCGAGTGATTGGTCATGTTCAAAGCGTCCGCGGCGGCAAGATGAACGACGCGGAATTCGGTCGCCGCATGCGCGGGCAAGGCGAGTATGCCGAGTCGATCGGTCACACCTTCAAAATCTTCGCACGTAAGTATGGCCTCGACCGTGGCTTGCCGGCGATGGACACCACCCAATTCCACCCGCCGCAGTCGGCGGATAGGCAACAGACTTTGTTTTAATTTTATCGCTCGACTCTCATTCCCACGCTTCGCGTGGGAATGAGACATCGAACCGAAAAAAACTGCAGTCTGAGCTTTGCAATCTGAAGTCGCTCTGCCTAGTGCGACTTTGCCGCTTCCGGCACGTCTGGAATTCGCATCGCGTAGAACGAACGCCAGACAAAGACGAATCCAATCAGCAGCATGACAGCGCCGATCACCGTGGTGTAATCAAATGTGCCCTTGGAAATTGCCGTCTGCTTCATCTTCACGGCGATTTCGACAGCCAATAGGCCGAAAAGCGTGGAGAATTTAATGATGGGGTTCAGAGCGACGCTGGTCGTATCTTTGAACGGATCGCCGACTGTGTCACCGACGACCGTGGCCGCGTGTAGATCGGTTCCTTTCTCTTTGAGATCAACCTCCACGAGCTTCTTGGCGTTGTCCCACGAGCCGCCGGCATTCGCCATGAAGATCGCTTGAAACAAGCCGAAGATCGCGATCGATACGAGGTACGCCACAAAAAAGTTCGGATCAAAGAATGCGAAAGCCAGCGTCAGGGCCATCAAGGTGATGAAAATGTTCCACATGCCTGCCTGAGCGTACTGCGTACAAATTCGCACCACCGTTTTTGAATCCTCAATGTCGGCCGATGTTTTGTTGAGATTGAAGTTCTTCTTGATAAACTCGACGGCACGGTAGGCGCCTGTCGTGACTGCTTGCATCGATGCTCCGCAGAACCAGAAGATGACTGATCCGCCGCAGATGAAGCCGAGCAGCACCGGAGCGTCCGTCAGGCTCAAATGGAGCAAACCCTTCTTACCGAGGAGCAGAATGATCGCGAAAATCATCGTCGTCGCCCCGACCACCGCCGTACCGATCAACACGGGCTTGGCGGTGGCTTTGAAGGTGTTTCCGGCCGAATCGTTCGCTTCGAGGTAATGCTTGCCCTGGTGGAAATCGGGCTCGAAACCAAACTCGCGTTTGATTTGTTCTTTGACTCCCGGAATACTCTCGGTCTGTGCCAACTCGAAAATCGATTGAGCGTTGTCAGTCACCGGACCATAGCTATCGACGGCAATGTTCACCGGCCCCATGCAGAGGAAACCAAAGGCTACAAGACCGAACGCAAAGATCGAGCCGACGCCGACCAGATTTTTTTGCCCCAATTCAATCTTGATGCGATCGCGAATCGTCACTTCGAGTCCGTCCAGCGTTGCCGATTGAGCAACTTCAACGACCGCGGGAGCAGGGGAGGTAACCGCCGTGCTACCCGTTTCGCTGGCCTTTTGAGCCTCGTGCGCCGCTTCGGCGGCTTTCTGTTCGATTCTGGCCTGATCTTCGCGCAGCTCCTTCTCGATCTGCTGACGAGTATCGGCCTTGATCGATTCGTCGTGTTCTAATGTGTAAGAACGGGCCGAAGTCAATTGCACTTGCATCACGCGGTCTAGTCCTTCGCGGCTGACAAAGAAAGCGCCTGCCATCAGGCCGGCAATCAGCATCCCCTTCCAGAACGCGCTGAAGTAGCCGGCGACCAAGCCGGAGAGAATCGTCAGCGATGTGCCGCCTTCGCGGGAGGCCGTGACAATTTCATGCACGTGCTTGGAGTGCGAACTGGTAAAGACCTTGGTGAATTCGGGGATCAATACGGCGGCAAGCGTGCCGCAACTGATGATGGTTGCCAATTGCCACCAGAGCTGTCCGGTAATTGCTTCGGAAACGCCCGGAACTTGCAGGTCGCGAATGAGCAGCCAGCTCATGCCGAACGAGGTCGAAATACACAATATCGAGGCGATCCAAATCAGCCGAGTCAGCGGGGCTTCAAAGTCGAATTCCTTCTTGCCGCGATACTTCACTTCCGAAATTCTTTGATTGATAAAGTACGAAACGCCCGACATGAAATCCATCAAAAAACGCATGGCGAAAATCCAGACGATCAGCTTCGCTTGCAAGTCAGCGTGTGTAGCCGGGATGGCAAGCGTAATGAACGTGATCAGCGCCACCCCCGTCACACCATAAGTTTCAAAGCCGTCGGCGGTCGGGCCGACCGAGTCGCCGGCGTTGTCACCGGTGCAATCGGCGATGACGCCGGGGTTACGCGGGTCGTCCTCCTTGACGTTAAAGACAATCTTCATCAAATCGGAGCCGATGTCGGCAATCTTGGTGAAAATACCTCCAGCGATCCGCAATGCCGATGCGCCGAGCGATTCGCCAATCGCGAAGCCCAGGAAGCAGTATCCGACAATCTCGCGCGGCACGAACAGCAGGATGATGACCATCATCACCAGTTCGAGTGAAATCAAGAACAAACCGATCGACATACCAGCCTTGAGTGGAATGTTGACCACATCGAGCGGCTCGCCACGGAGAGAAGCAAAGGCCGTGCGAGCATTGGCGTAGGTGTTCACTCGAATGCCATACCAAGCCACCCAATATGAGCCGATCATGCCGACGATCGAAAACAACAGCACGATCGCGGTCGTGTTGACCGTCTCGCTTTGCAGGGCCATGAAGTAATACGCCATCGCGCCGCCGATCAAGATGAACAGCATTATCAAAAACTTGCCTTGCTGGATCAGATAGGTTTTGCAAGTTTGAAAAATAATTTCGGCAATGTTCAACATCGACTCGTGAGCCGGCAAGCGTTTGATCGATGCGCGCAAATAGAGGCTAATGCTCAAGGTTCCGACAATGACCCAGGCGCCATAGAACAGCAGTTTCCAAGCGGTAATCGTCGCGTCACCGAAATGGAATTCTCCTTGTCTCAGATCGGGTATGGCCAAATCGGCCTCGCTGGCCAACGCCGTTGAGCCGGCGAGCATGACAAAACAAAGAGTTCCTAAATTGAGTAAGGTTGCCAATTGCGGCAACCGACGAACAAATTTCACGGCAGATCTCCAAATACGGTGATAGTGATGGTCTGATTTTGATGAAGCTAGTTTGAACGTCACTCAATCAAGCCGGGTGTCCGACATACAACGCGATGGCATTCCGAAATACAGGAGTCAAAGGCAGCCAGGCAGTTTCCTCCCTGACAGCCGCGCCGCACCACCAAGATTCCATTCGGATTCGACGCGCAATGGACCGATGGCCGAAGACCCCAACGGTAGATTTCCCCTCGAAATTCCTACCACGCGTCGGATTAGCAGGAATTCAGCGGGTTGCCACAAGGCACCCGCTGTCGGTCCCGCAGGCCGTCCCATCGGCCGATTTTGAACCAATGACGTCGTTCAGCTAAAGCGTGGCATTGTAAGGAATAGTCGAAATTTGCGCATAGGGGTTTTGTCAAAAATTTTAATGTGACTGGGAATGAAACCCCCAAAACCAATGCCTCTAAATCGAAGGACTTCAGCCGCGACGATAAGAATTCTGTATGGCCCACTCGTGCTATCTGGCGGCCGTCGGTTGATCGGCGCATACGATCGCGATAGGATTCCATAAAGTGTGGCTATGTCCTTAGACCCTCGAAAACGCGACCGATTGCTCGAATTACTCGGCGAATATGACAATTGCGCCGTGGCGTTTTCCGGCGGTGTAGACAGCGCAGTGGTGGCCAAAGCTGCGCAACTGGCGCTGGGCGGTCGCGCCGTGGCCGTGACGGCGGTTAGCCCAAGTCTGGCGGCAGGCGAACTGGAGGCTGCGCGGCAATTGGCCGCACGAATCGGGATTCGGCATGAGGTCATCCACACCGATGAATTCAGCAACGCCAATTATGCCGCCAACCCCGCGAATCGGTGTTATTTTTGCAAGACGGAACTATATTCTCGGATGGAGCAGATTTTGCCGCGACTTGGCATGACGGTGATTGCCAACGGTGCGAATCTCGACGATGTCGGCGACTGGCGACCCGGCATGGTGGCGGCCGGCGAACATCTCGTTCGCAGCCCGCTGCTGGAGTGCGGCCTTGCAAAGACCGAGGTTCGAGAGCTAGCCGCCGAGTGGCAATTGCCTGTGTGGGACAAACCAGCATCGCCGTGCCTTTCCAGCCGTGTGGCGTACGGCGAAGAAGTGACGCCCCAGCGGCTGCAGATGATCGACCGAGCCGAGCAATTACTTCGTTCGCTGGGCCTGCGAACGGTTCGAGTGCGCTACCACCGTGGCGACCTCGCTCGGCTGGAAGTGCCTCTTGAGGCAATCGCTCGACTTGCCGAACCGGAAACGCGGGAACAACTAACGGGTCAGCTCAAGTATTTCGGCTTTAAGTATGTCACACTCGACCTCGAAGGGTTCCGCTCGGGGAGCCAAAACGAGGCAAACGTAGGGCAAGCACCCGCCCCGCAGTTGGTTGCGATCACGCTGACTTAAATCACTGCACCGATTTCACCCACATAGCCAGCACGGCTTTCGGTGGGCCGAATGTTAGGGTGAATGCTTGCTCGAAATCTTCGCCTTTGCGAAGGGCCAGGAGCAATGCATTGAATTTGCTGCTATTGCCCATCAGAGCTCGGACAAAGCCGTAGGCGGCGGCTTCGGTTTCTTCTGGCGAAAGACCCTTGCCGAGCAATTCGCCGAGACGCTTTTCCTCGGCCATTTGACCGAGGCGCTCGTTCCATCGTTTGACGCGGGCGGCTTTTTGATCGGCTCTGGCCGCGTACGCATGACCGCATCCTTCGGCAAACCATTCGGGGACGTTGCTCAGGCTGCCGACATAGGCCGCAGCGACTTGCTCACCAACAATGCCGGCCAACGTATATTCGCTGCTACCGGCGGAATCAGGCATCACGAATGCGCCAAATACATCCGTGTCATCAACACCGGAATGGCCGCGCCAATCGGCAGGCAGTTGGCGCGATTCCACCATCTTGCCGAATTCGCTGTAATCGTATCGGCCGGGGAAGACAAACAGCGTAATGCGGCCCTTGACGAGCGGTTTATCGGCCGGAGCGCGAAAGGATCGAGCCACGGCGGTCGCTTGCGTTTCGGCCGCATCGGCCACTTCGCCGAGCACGGCCTCGCTCGTTCGTCCAATCAGTAAGAAATTCTTCGTTTCGCGGATGGTCGGATCACTCGCTGGGCTGGCCAGACGCCATTTTTGCTGTGACGACTCGATTCGCTCTTTTGCCAACTGCTCGTGAGTCGAATATTTGATTTTGAACATGCGGACCAGAATCGGTGTTGTTTGGACCGGATTGCCGCCGTCGTACTTGGCCCCTTCTGAAATCCACTTTTCAAATTTGGCGATCGTCTCGTCCGACAATGGATCGCGATTCAGTGGCATGCGCTGGCCGAGCATTCCCTTAAGTTTTTTCACGACCACGCTGTCGGCCGAATCTCCCGGTACCCACGGATTGCCGTTTTGCCCCCCTTTGATGAGCAAACTAAAATTATCCATGCACAGGCGGCCCGATTGCCGCTGGGCAGTGTGGCATTCGACGCACGTGGACAGCAGCACGGGAGCGATATCTTTCGCATACGAAACAGTTTCCTTGCCCGTCGCCGTCACAACTTTGAGGTCGGCGGGTTCCATGGCACTGGCGGCATTGGCCGTAGCCGTCGAAACTAATCGCACCAAGGGTGTGTCAGCGTTCTTCGCATCGAACCGAGCCCCTTCGTTGATCCATTTGGTGATCGCGTCGAGTTCAGGCTTCGTGACTTTGGGTCCATTGCCGCGCGGCATGTCTCCGGATTCGATCACCTCCACCAACCGACTGCCGCCCCCTTTGCCGGGCATGATGACAACGCCATCTTTCGTTCCAAGTCTTAGGAGTTCATAGTTTGCCATGCTGAAGTCCCCTTTGCGGTCGTTCACATGGCAGCGGCCACATTTGGAGAGCAATATCGGCGCTACAGTCTTTGTGAAGCTCACGTTGCGACCCGCGGTGCCAGCGGCCGCATTGGACTTACCCGATGCTGCGTCGATTTGCAATTCAACGCGATCCAAGCGTTTTTTCAGTCCGGCGACCTGGCTGGCAAGCTCAGGGGCTCGCTCTACCTCGGTCAGCAGCTTCTGAGCATCTTGCAGTTCTTTGCTCGCTTCATCGTATTTTTTCGATCGCGCCTGCATTTCGGAAGACTTGATCAGCGTTTCGGCATGTTTGAGCTTCTGGCTTTGCGCCGGTGTCGGCGCAGCAAACAACGGTTTCCGACCGGCGATGGCAATAAATACAAGAGTCAAGCCGACGATGCTGATCGATGAGCGTCGGCGCGGATGAAACCGTGTGCTGTTCATGACGCGGTGTTCTGTAGCAAGACGATCGGAGTTGAAAACAGTGCCTCTCCGCGAACACCTCCAAATATAGATGGAAATCTGTTGGGATGATAGCTTTTCCGCCCGAGTGGTCGGGCCAACCCCATTTCAATGATGAGACGACTTGGAAGCCGCCGCGTGAGCAAGGGCGAAATAGAAAGAACGACGAAATCACATCCACCGCACCTTTCGACAGCGCGTCGGACTGCCATTCACAGGTGACCAAATTAAAACAGTGAATTGCCTTGCGGCCGACGGAAAACTAGCATTCACCGATCAATGGTCATCGGCTCGGAAAACGAAAATAGCCGTCGCCCGAGGCCAAAATCGCTCGATCGACGGTTGTATTTGCGCTGAGAAACGATTTGACAAGCTGCCGATCGGAGAACATTCCGTTAGCCGACCGCGATTGTTTTGGAAACCATGGAAAGGAATCGCCTCTGAATGGTTGTTTCAATCGGCTTATAAAAAAAGCTGCGCAGAGGCGCCGGTCGGAGTCGAACCGACGATGGCGGATTTGCAATCAGATACCATGCCCGGAAAATCCCGAGGAAAACGCTGATTCTGGCCGTCGCGCAGCGCAGGGCGCAGCAGTTTATGCGCGGATACTAGCCATTCCTGCCCCAAACGCCGATCCAGCCGAGCCCGTTCAAACTCCTGCCATCGACCCCAGCTTGGCCAAAGTGGTAGACCGCTGGCCGGCGCTGCCCGCGGAAACGAAGGCGGCAATCCTGGCGATGATCGGAGCGGCCAAAGAGTAGCCGCGGCGGCATTGGCGCAGAAGCCCCCAACCCCCCTTGGGCTTTGGCGTCTAGCTTTGCGCAACGGAACCCAGAACCCTTATGGGATTGTTTCCCGCGCGCTTCCAGAACCGCGGCGCAACCCGCCCCCTGACCCCCTGCGCAGACCGGCCCTCCAGCCTCCCTAGCGCCTTCCCGCCGCGTTATAACATTGTACACGGTTTGCCGACGAAATTGCCTTGCTCCAAAGGGAAGTTGAACACTAGCAGGCGTGCCGGTGGTCGGGTGCGCGGCTCTGTTCAACACGTTGTTTGCCGATAAACTGATTTTCTTCGGGCGCGCCGGCTGATCTCCGGCCAAGCGAACCGCGGGCGGCTGCCTTCCTGCCTTTGGCGACCCCCGCTGGTTCGGCCCGTCGAACGAAAGGCGGGGTCTATGGCGGAAGATTTGCTAGCTCTTGAGCGCGTGAAGCGTATTCACGGTCAATTCCTGGCAGCGCATGATGCTTGCCCCGACTTGCGCCATTTAGCGGTGCGACCATTCGACGATACCCTCCCTC
>JADZDJ010000297.1 GCA_020851115.1 Pirellulales bacterium | reverse complement strand
CCACCCCCTTATTTTCCATCGACCCTCGCCACGCCTCAAACCTCAAAAACACTCGTAAATTCTCGATCCATTTCGCTTCCGCCCGCCGATTTTTTGCACACCCCCCCGGAAATGAACCGGAAATGAATTCCGCGATAATCTGCACGACGCTCGATCGAAATGCACTTTTCCGGTTCTTTCATTTCCACGCAAAATAAATATTTGAAAATCACGCCACGACGCCAACCGCGAATCACGCGGCAATCCCGACGGCTGCGGGGACACTTCGTCTCGCCCTTCGCCAAATCGATAAATGCTCCCCGCCTCTTGACGCAGATCAAATGACCGCTATGATACGCCAGTACAGTAATCATAAACACAGATACACAGAAAGGCCAAGCAACCAAGAAGTCGGACCCGTGTAAACATGAAGCCCGCGACCAATGCCATCCGATCACCGGCAACTCCTAACCGCGCGCTGGTTGGCGTTGGGTCCGTTGGAAGTTGCCCCTGAATCTCGAATCCCGTCAACGATCTACTCTCCCGGTCCATCCATGGTCGCGCCCCTGCGCCGCTTGCCGCTATACTCCGCACCGTTGGAATGCGCCGACTTTTCGCCATGAGAAAACTCCTCGAATGCTGCATATTCGCTCGATTTTCGGCACGGCGGCCCGGCGGTGCGCTGTATGTTTTGCCAGAATCCCGCATGCCGTTGTCTTTGGGCCGGCGTGCGGGGGTAAACCACGGCTTTCTCACCCCCGTGTGTGGGCAGGGTCTTTGCGTGTTGCTGGACCCTGCCCGTTTTCATTGGTCAAGGACGGACGGCCAGCCGAACGGCACGCTCGTCGTTGGAACCTATGGCGGCGGCCGTCCGCTGCCGCGTACGCGAAAATCGCCCCGAAACAGACGCCGAATGCCGTCGCTGCGTCGCCATTTCGGCAAACAATGTCGGTCGCTGTTGCCGCGCCGGTTGACAAACGCCGCCAGGGTCGGATAACAAGAGCGAATCCTATGCTTTGCACAGTCGCCAGCGATTCGTTTCCGAATCGGACTAGCGTCTGCCAGAAAGCGGTTCGAGTGGCGGATTGCTTCCAAGCGGGGTGCGGCTTGGCACTGCGTCGACTGAAGTAAAAGCCCCATTTTTCAGCCATTGTCGAGGGTCTTACATGACGGTCACTGATCCATTGTTGAATTTGATGTCGATGCCCGGCGGCGCATGCGCGGAATTGCCAGCGGGAGCATTCCCGTTTCAAAAGTCGGCCCGCGGCGGTTGCGCTGCCGGCGCCATGGCTGCGGGAGATGACGAGGAGGATAGCGATAAGGAGGAGGATAAAGAGGACGACGACAAGGACGACGACCTCGACGACGATGCGTTGATTGAAGACGCCCCGACGATCGAAGACGACGAAGAATGGGATGAAGACGACTTCGACGACGATTTTGATGATGATTTTGAAGAAGACGCCAGCGATTTATCGTTCGACGACAACAAAGGGGCCGGCGACGACAAGGACGACTTCGACGAGGAAGATTCTGAATAGCTTCGTCTGCCAAAACTTCCAATACTGCTGCCTTCAGCCATCGGTCTTGCTCCATGCACGCTCTCTTCGACCAAATCCAAGCAGCGGTTAGCGCCATCCGCAAGGTGTGGCAAGGAAAGCCGCAGGCTGGAATCATCCTCGGCACCGGATTAGGCGGTCTGGCTCGGGAAATCGAAGTGGAAGCGTCGATCGACTACGGCGAGCTTCCGCATTTTTCGCGATCGACGGCCATCGGCCATGCCGGAACGCTGGTGTGTGGGCGGCTGGGCGGAGCGACGGTCGTCGCGATGGAAGGGCGAGTCCATTCCTACGAAGGCTATAGCTTTCAACAGATCACCTTTCCCGTGCGGGTGATGAAATTCCTCGGCGCCGATTTGCTGATCGTTTCCAATGCATGCGGCGGGATGAATCCGCTGTACCGCATCGGCGAGGTGATGGTGATCGACGATCACATCAATTTGATGAACGGCAATCCACTCATCGGCATCAACGACGACCGGCTCGGACCGCGATTTCCCGACATGTCGCGGGCCTATACGCCGGAGCTAGTCGAGCGGGCCTTGGAAGTGGCGCGGAGGGAAAACTTTGTCGCGCACCGCGGCGTATTTGCCGCCGTCAGCGGGCCAAATTTAGAAACGCGGGCAGAATATCGGTTCCTGCGGACCATCGGCGCGGATTGCGTCGGCATGTCCACCGTGCCCGAGTGTCTGGTCGCGGTCCACAGCGGCATGCGCGTGCTGGGATTGTCCGCGATCACCGACATGTGCTTCCCCGATTCACTCAAGCCGGTCGAGATCCAAGAAATCCTTCATGCCGCCGGCATCGCCGAGCCGAAGCTGCGAAAAATCGTGCTGGGCGTGCTGGCGCAGGAATCGCGTGTGGTCTAGCCGCGGCTACTCCGCCAGCCGTTTGACAATCAGGATACTACGATCCCATTGATCGGGCTGCACGGCATGGGCGGCTACTCGGTCGCACACGATGTCGATCAACCGATCGGGCGGTCCGGAGAGATCGGCCATCAGCGATCGAGCGAGCGCCGCTTCTTCCATCGGCCGCCCGCGTTCATCGACGGCATCCATAATGCCGCGATTGCAAACAACGAGCGATTCGCCGGGAGTCAGAATGATCTGCTTTGGCTGCGGCTTGAAGATCGGTTCCAGACCGAGTGGAGCTTGCGGTTTGAGCAGCGAGAGCCAACGATCGTCGCTCAAACACATCGCCGACGGCCTGCCGGCACTGGCAAATTCGCAACGGCCATCCTTCAAGTTGATTTCCCCTGCCCATAACCCCGCCCACCAGCCACCCGCCGAACTTTCCCACAGCACGCGATTGGCCTGCGCGAGCAGCGCTCTCAAATCGGCGGGCGTTCGATCGTTGGTGCGCAGCGCCGCCCGCAATGCGGCCGACGATAATGCGGCCTCGATACCGCCGTCGCTGGCATCGCCCAACAACACCAGCAGCGTATCGTCGTCGAGCAGCCGCCAATCGTAGAACGCTCCGCCCAGCGAACTGGCTTGTGCCGCCCAACCAGCGATCTTCCATCCGGCAAGAGGCGGCGGCGTGATCGGCAGTTGATGCTCTTGCGATCGCTTGGCGGCCGTCATTTCTCGCTCGATATTCGACCGGGCTGCTTCGCGATCCAGCAATACGGCCCGATCCAAATCGGACGCAATTTTCGCCGCGATGACTTCCGCGACGTTCGTTTGCTCGTCGGTAAATGTCCGCGCGCGCCGATTGAAGAACCACAGCGTTCCCAGCGGAACTGTCGGACTAGAAACCGGCACGCACAACGCCGCGCCAGCAGGCTCGGGCGAACGCCAGGAGCCGACCATATCCTTTCGACTTTCGAGCGCCACAGCATGGCCGAGCAGCGCTTCGAGATCCGCCAATTGACCAGATAGCTCTCGCGCAGGTTCTTGAAATTTCGCGATCGGCATCCCCGATGCAGCCCGTAACTTGAGCTGGCTCGTGGCTTCGTCGAGCAGATAGAGGGCTGCCGAGTCGGCGTGAATGGCTTTGACGCCGGCTTGCAGCGTTGCTTCCAGTCGAAGGGCTAAGTGCGTTTCCTCGTTCGCATGGGGCGTGACAGGAACGCCGGCTGCCAGTTCGGCTTCGCGTTGCCAAAGCGCGTGGCGTGCGGCAACCGCTTCGTTGACGAGTTGGCCGATGGCGGTCGCCAAGCTTTCGGCGGCATGCCAATCGATCCGCCATGTTTCGCCGTCGGCTGGGGTTCGCGATAAATCGATCCGCAGATGTCCGGGAGTTGCTCCAACGCCCGGGTTGACCGGGGCGGACCATAGCAGATCGAGATCGTCAGTCGGCTCTGGCGACGGCACATAGCGTAGCGGAAAGCCGGTCGCTTCAGCAAACGTCCGGCACAAATCGGCCAGGCAATCGAGGTCCGCAATATCGGGACGAACAACTTCGGCCGCATCCACCGCACGAAGTTTCAAATACGGAGGAATCGCTTGAGGCACTGCACACTCGCAGGGTGAGAGTCCGATGTTGGCAAGGACACTCCATTGCGAACGCGCAGGATCGGCGAGCCAGCGGCACAATCCGGGTCGGCATCCAATGCCGACAGGCTATACTATCGACCGGTGCAGCCACGCTGTCGCAAGCGCAGGTAATTTGTTCCGAATTTGCAGGAGATGCACATAGCAACGCCGAGTGCGAGCGGCTGTTGCCGTGAGATCTGATGAAGCGGGCAAAGAAGCAATGAAGCTAAGTGTTTGCCGCAACTGAAGTAGTGGCCAATCGCCGCGGCAACATTCCAACTTGCACGGCAAAGGCAAAGGCGCCAAACAGCAGGAACGAAAACAGCAAATCCGAGGCCACCATGTTGCGCAAGAAAGGAAGTCCCATCGCGTAACTTTCAATGAGACCTGCCGTATTCTTCGCATAAAGGTTGTTCCAAGCCCAATAGGTGAAGTTGGTGATGAAGAAGAACCATATCGACGTAGAAAACGCATAGCCTCCAATTCGCCATCCGTTCTCTCGTCCGCGCAACGAATGGCCCAAAACCACCGGCAGCGCCAAGGCCGCGTATACAATGGCCATCTGTCCGAACGAATCGTACTGCCGCAGTGCCAAATTGCTAATGACCATCAGCGCAAGCGGAACGAGAGTTGCAACCCAGCGATTGCGGAAATAGTAGCCTGCAAAAAGGGCAGCCGCTCCGGTCGCAGTAAAATTCGAAAGCTCCGTAAATTCGGCGGAAATCAGTCGAGTGACTACACCCAGGGCGACTAATCCGGCAAACACGCCTAGTTCGATCATCGTTTCGCGTTTCATCACTTTGAAGTTCTCCATAAAAAATCCTAATCAATACAGTAGTCAGCCCAATGCAAGCTATTTCGACTGCCAGGCGATGTCGCACCTGGCAATCGTCTGCTCGTTCTAGCAGATCATCAACCTCGGACGGAATCCCCCTAAACCTGCCATCCTTGACTAAAAGCGCTGCCGTTGGATGCTTGACTTCTTCGTATTTCCCTCCTTGACATGACCAGCCTAAACGGCTCGAACGGCGACCGCAGGATCGCCATGCTAGATGGGTCAAGGCTTATGGACGAAGTTTACCACCTCGTCCGGCGGCATTCAATCTGGGTTTACGAGGCAGCCCGGCAGCTCTATCCTTGAGTGGAGGGAAACTCCCAATAGGAATATTAGCCCAATGCCCAACGAATCGGTTGTCAAACTCTCGTTTCCTGAAGCCGACATAGCCATGTTGACGTTTGATGACCCCAAAAAGGGCGCGAACGTGCTCACATCGCATGTGCTCGAAGAATTATCGGTACAATTGGACTCGCTCGAAAAGCGCACTGGCCTCGCGGGGCTTGTCATTCGCTCTGGCAAGCCAGGATCGTTCATCGCAGGTGCCGATATTCGCGAGTTTGCCGCATCGTTTGAGATGCCAAAGCAGCAAATTGTCGAGTTTTGCCATCGCGGTCGAAAGCTGTTTCAGCGGTTATCGACGTACCCGTTTGTGACAGTTGCGACGATCGATGGAATTTGTGTCGGCGGCGGAGCAGAGTTGGCCATCTGGTGCGACCGACGCGTTCTGAGCTTAAATCCAAAGTCACAGTTTGGATTTCCCGAAGTCAAACTGGGGCTGTTTCCCGGCTGGGGCGGCACGGCCCGAACTTCGCGGATGATTGGATTGAGCAACGCCGTGGAACTGGTCACCGGCGCGGAAAATATCGATGCGGCCTCTGCGTTCAAGCTAGGAATTGCCGACGATGTAGCGCCGGCCGAGCGATTGCAAGACGCCGCGATTCGGATGATTCGCGACGAACAGCAATCGAAGCAGTTTCTTGACGACCGCCAGCGCTGGAGCGCGCCGATCAAAATCAATGAGACGGAGTTGGGCTTCCTCGGTGCGACCGCTTCGGCGCTCATTCAACAGCAAACCAAGGGTCATTACCCCGCTCCATTCGCGGCGCTTGAAGTAATGCTCGGCGCTGCAGCCCTCGACATCGACGCTGCTTGCGAGGAAGAAGCCAAGGGTATGGCGGCCTTGTTTGGCTCACCGGTAAACCGGTCGCTGATCAATGTTTTCTTTTTATCGGATCGCAACAAGAAAGACCTCGGCATTGATCGGCCAAATATCGTAGCGCGACCCATCCAATCGGTCGCCGTCATCGGTTCGGGTATCATGGGGCAAGGAATTGCGGCAGCAAATTTGCGTCGCGATGTTCCGGTGACCATGACCGACGCCGCCGCAAAGGCGCTTTCGGCAGGCGTGCAAAAAGTGCTCGAAGAAGTTTCGTACAATAAACAAACCAAAGGCGCCGATCCAGCGCGTGCCGTGAAATTCGCCGCGCTGCTGAATGCCACGACGACCGATGCCGAAGTCGCCACCTGTGATTTAGTGGTTGAAGCGGTCGTCGAAAATGCCGCCGTGAAACAGCAGGTTTTTGCGCGGCTTGAACCCCAATTGCGCGAACACGCCGTCTTGGCATCCAACACTTCGACAATCCCCATCACGCAACTTGCGAAGGCGTTAAAGCGACCGCAGCAATTTTGTGGGATTCACTTCTTCAATCCGGTCCGCAAAATGCCACTGGTGGAAGTGATCCGCGGGAAGCAAACCAGCGACGAAACCATCGCTACGGCGGTCGCCTACGCCAAAGCGATCGGCAAATCGCCGATCGTTGTCAACGATGGGCCAGGATTTCTGGTCAATCGCTTGTTGCTGCCCTATATGAATGAATCGATCGAATTGCTGCTTGACGGCGCAGATATTGCTGCAATCGATCGAGCCGCAAAAAATTTTGGAATGCCGATGGGACCGATTACGCTGTTTGACGTTGTCGGGCTCGATACAGCGTTTTATGCGGGACGTGTGATGTACGACGCTTTTCCGGAGCGAGTCGTTGTTTCACCCGTCGTGCCGGCGCTCATCAAAGCTGGTCGTCTCGGGCAGAAATCTGGCGCTGGTTTTTTCAAGTATCACCCCGGTAAAGACCGCGGCGAACCGGACCCAGCGCTCCAATCGATTGTGGAGTCAATGGTCCGCAGTCAGCAGCAATTTAGCGAAGCGCAGCTCACGGCACGGCTGTTTCTTCCGATGGTTCTCGAAGCTACCCGGCTGCTTCAGGATAAGATTGTACGAGACATTCGCGACGTGGATCTCGGACTGATTTATGGCCTCGGCTTTCCACCGTTCAAAGGGGGCCTGCTGTTTTGGGCCGACACGCTGGGGGCAAGCAAGATTATCGAAATGCTCAAGCCATTTGAATCGCTCGGCCAGCGCTGGAAGCCCACACCGATGCTTGAAGAAATGGCACACGCCGGATCAAGATTCTATGGCTGAATCTGACCGATTTTCTGAACCCTGAACCCTGGCTCCTGCCATGATACGCCCCGTCATCGTCGCTGCCGCACGCACTCCAATTGGCCGGTCACATCAAGAAAAGGGTGTATTTCGCGATGTTCGCTCGGACGATTTGGCGACGGCTGTCGTCAAAGCCGTCGTGGAGCGGAGCGGCATCGATCCGAACGAAGTCGAAGACGTCGTGCTGGGCAATACGCAGCAGCAAGGCGAGCAGGGAATGAACGTCGCTCGCACGGTGGCCCTCATGGCTGGGATGCCGATGCATGCGGCCGGGGCAACGATTAACCGGCTGTGCGGCTCCAGCTTGCAAGCGCTCAATCAAGCAGCGCATTCCATCATCGCCGGCGGCGAAGATGTGCAGATCGTCGGCGGACTGGAGCACATGCAGCACATTCCGATGGACGCAGGGATCAATCTGAATCCTCGGCTCTTTCAGCGCACCAGCAAAGGCGCGCTGCTCATGGGTGTCACGGCGGAATTCCTTGCGCAGACGCAGGGCATTTCCCGCGAGGAGCAAGATCGGTTCGCGCTGCGCAGCCATCAGCGTGCCGCGGCGGCACATACCAAAGGCGAATTCAAACCAGAGATCGTGCCCATCTACGGCCGCGATGAGGCCGGCCATCGCGTGTTGGTCGAAGTCGATCAGTGCGTGCGTCCGGACACTAGCATGGAAGCCCTTGCGGCGATCAAGCCAGCGTTTATGCCGGGGATGGGAACGGTGACGGCCGGCAATAGTTCACCGCTGAACGACGGTGCCGCGGCCCTATTGGTCATGTCCGAAGACAAAGCAAAGTCGCTCGGCCTGAAGCCGCTCGTGCGAATCGTTGCGACGGCCGTTGTCGGCGTCGAACCGGCCGTTATGGGCACTGGCCCGGTGCCGGCGACGAAGAAAGCCCTGCAGCGCGCTGGCATGAAGCTGAGCGACATTGATTTGATCGAACTGAACGAAGCCTTCGCGTCGCAATCGCTGGCTTGCATCCGCATGTCGAAGTTCGATGAAGCGAAAGTCAACGTCCGCGGCGGGGCGATTGCCATCGGTCATCCGCTTGGCGCCAGTGGCGCCCGTATCACGACGACGCTGCTGCATAACATGCTCGACCGTGGCGCACAAACTGGGCTGGCAACCATGTGCATCGGCGTCGGACAGGGTATCGCCACGGTTTTCGAACGAGTCTAAATGTCCCAACTGCCCAGCACGCTGCCGTCGCTGTTTATCCGTCGCGTCGCGGCCAGCAGCAACAACGTCGCCTTACATCTGCTCAAAAGCGATCCGGCCGCGTTACAAGTACTTACTTGGAACGATCTGGCCCAAGAGGTTCGCCGATTGGCCGCGGGCCTTCGTCGCGCTGGAGTTGAGCCGGGAGATCGTGTCTGTCAAGTTTCGGAAAACCGCTATGAATGGATCGTCGTCGACTTGGCCGTGCATCTTGCCGGCGGAGTCCATGTGGCGATTCATGCCTCCCTTTCTGGGCCGCAGATCGCGTTTCAAATTGCCGACAGTGGGTCAAAAATCGTAATCGTGTCCGGTGAATCGCAAGTGACCAAACTATTGTCGGAGAAGGTAGCTTTGCCGCGCGGTTTGAAGTACTTTTCATTCGATCCCCGCGAGCAGTCGATCGCCGGTGACGATGTCTTGCCCTTCACCGAGTTGTTCGCGGCGGTCGCCAGAGATGGAGTCGCGGGTATCGAGCAAGAGGCCATCGAAAACGTCAAGGCCACCGACCTGGCGACCATCCTTTATACCTCCGGTACGACGGGCGAAGCGAAAGGAGTCATGCTCAGCCACGGAAATCTGGTGAGCAACGCCATCGGCAGTTGCGATGCATTCCAAACCGAAGCCGAGGACATTCGGCTTTGTTGGCTGCCACTGTCTCACATCTTTGCCCGCACGTGCGATCTTTATACGTGGCTGGTTCGCGGTTCACAGCTTGGATTGGCAGAAAATCGCGAGAAAATCATCATGCATTGCAGCCAACTTCGTCCGACGCTGATGAACGGAGTTCCCTACTTTTTTGAGAAGGTAAAACGCTCGCTGGTCGACGCCGGCAAGGTCGGCCCTGCGGAACCCGGCGGGCCGACTCATTTACAGCGGTTGCTAGGAGGAAGGATACGCGCTTGTTGCTCCGGCGGCGCAGCATTGCCCAACCATGTCGCCGAGTTCTTTTGGCAGGAGGGAGTGCCACTGGTGCAGGGCTATGGGCTGACGGAATCGTCGCCGGTGATAACCACCGGCACACCAAGCCGGCACAAATTGGGCACCGTCGGCCAACCAATCAAAGGCGTCGAAGTAAAAATCGCGGACGATGGCGAAATCCTCACTCGCGGGCCACATGTGATGCTTGGTTATTGGAACCGAGCCGATGCTACCACCGCGACGATGCGCGATGGCTGGTTGCAAACTGGAGATTTGGGCAGTCTCGACGCCGACGGATATTTGCGAATTACCGGTCGCAAGAAGGAGATCATCGTCACCGCTGGCGGCAAGAACATCGCGCCGGTTTATCTCGAATCGCTGCTGACGCAAGACCCCCTGGTGGCGCAAGCCATTGTAATCGGCGACAATCGTAAGTATCTAACCGCCCTGATCGTGCCAAATCCAGATGCTTTGCGAGCGGAGATTATTTCACGACACCTTCCGGTTATCTCGCCAGCCGAGGCGCTAGCACATCCATCGGTTTTGGAACTCTATCGGGAGCGAATCGATTCACGCCTGGCCGAAGCATCGGACTGCGAGCAAATCCAGCGATTCAAGCTGCTACCACGCGGCTTTACGATGGAACAAGAAGAACTCACGCCGACGTTGAAACTCCGTCGCAAAATGATTCATGAGCATTTTGCGGCCGAAATTGAGACGTTGTACTCCGACCTAACATTGAACTGCGGAACAGAACATTCAAAATAGCAAAGTCCAGGGAATGCAAGTCAAGGCGGGTGAATAGAGATGGAAAAGGATGCAACAGACGAGTTTCACATTACCTTACCGCCTGCCATGCAACGGTCTCTGCATGGATTTGTATTATAAATCCGAAATACTTTGTTAATTTGACAACATTTTTGAATGGCAGAAATGCAGAGGCCACAACGGAGATTCACCACTGGAAAACCTATGCAATCTCTGGTGCCTCCTCTGGTTCTGGTTGCGGGCTTACGCCCTCACCGTGTTCACCCGTGTTTCCTCGACATCACAAGTTGAACGGCCATTAACTCGCCTTTATGAGCGTCAGTGCCTCGGCCGTTTACGTTCTCTTTCAACAGCAATGCAATGACCGATCATTCTCGATCCACCACCGTTCACGAGTCGCCGGAAACGTCGTTCGCTGAAACCGCGATGAAGCTCGGCGGCAAGAGTGAAGAAGAAGCTCGCCGCATGGGAGCGGTCGATCAAGCCGACGATCAAGTTGAGGCGCTTTTTGCGGCGCGATTCCAAACGGCAAACAGTCCTGTGCATCGAGCCGTTTGGCAGCGCGGCCTGCCGACGGAATTGTTCGGCAGTGCGCCAGGAACAACGGCAACCGACGTGCTACGCGTGATGGAGAATTCACTCGAGGTGGTTCGCCGTCATCGTGCGGCTGGGACGATGCAGACCGATCAAAGGAAAGTCTCCGATGCCGTGCTTAACGATTTGGCGAGCGCCGGCTATTGGGGATTGCTTGTCGATCGCGATTACGGCGGCAGCGGAGCGCCATTTTCAGCATTCGCGCCATTTCTGACTCAGATGGCGATGATCGATCCGACAGTCGCGGGTCTCGCTTCAGTCCACGGTTGCATCGGGGCCGTCGATCCCGTGCGAACGTTTGGCACTTCCGAGCAAAAGCGACGATTCTTGCCGATGCTCGCCAGTGGCCAACGATTGTCGGCCTTCGCCCTTACTGAACCCTGCGCGGGTTCCGACCTGACTGCCTTGCGAACGGAAGCGAGACAGGTTGGCAACGAATTTGTTGTGAATGGTGAAAAGCTGTTTATCACCAACGTTGTTCCCGGCCGAACAATCGGCTTGGTGTGCTTGATCGACAAGCGACCGGCGGTGCTCATTGTCGATTTGCCGAATCGGGAAAACGATCAGTTTCAACTGAAAAAGTACGGGTTATATGCTCTGAAACACACCGATAACCAAGGCATCGTGTTTCGCGACTTCCACGTACCCGCCGAGAATTTGCTGACGCCGTCGCGGGGCGACGGGTTAACCATCGCCTATCACGGCTTGAATCTGGGACGCGTCGCGCTGTGTGCGAATGCCGCAGGCACCATGCGGCTCATGATGGCGAGCATTATTCCCTGGGCAATGTTTCGCCGCACGTATGGCGAAACAATTGCGAAGCGAGAATTAGTCCGTCGGCGGCTGGGGCGGCTCGCTGGCCTGGTGGTCGCCTGCGATGCGCTGGTGCAATGGTGTGCGGGGCTATTGGATCAGGGCTATCGCGGCGAGATGGAGTGCATTGTCGCCAAAATCTTCGGCAGCGAGGCTCAAAAAGAAGCCGCCGTCGAACTGTTCATGAAAACGCATGGCGGGAGGTCGTTCCTACACGGCCACATGTTTGGCGACAACGTACATGAATACCTCGCCCCTTGCATCTACGAAGGCGAAGGGGAAATGCTCGGCATGGCGTTTTTCAAGTCATTGGTGAAACAACATGGCATGAGATTTTTTGAACCAATCGGCAAAGCGCTGGCAGCGGCAGGAATCAAGAAACTAAACCCGATCAATCCGGGCCATACTTGGACGCTCCGCGGAGTAATGTTCCCTTACCTGAAATGGATGCTTGGCCAAAAGTTCAACTCGAAGCCGAAGCCACAACTCCCAGCGGAAATGCCTGCGACGCTCGCGGCCCACGCCACGTTTGCCGCGCAGTGGCTGCAAGACTCGCCGCTGCGAATTGACGGCGTGATGCGCAAACATCAATTGGCGCTGGCCGATCGACAGTGCCGCATGGCCTATCTCTCGCAACAATTGCAAGATGCCGTGACAATTCTTTGCACGTCATTGTATGCGACCCGGCAATCCGATGAGGTCGTTCAAGCGGCTGCCGACGTGCTTTGCACGGATCTTACGCGCAAGCTCACCGGTCGCGCACCGAGCGACCGTGATTTCCGCAGGGCGACAAAGCTGGGAGAAACGATTGCCGAGGGCGGATTTAAGTCAATCGCGGGATTGCACCCCGATGAAATCTTGATGCCCTACGACGCCTAGCCGACCGTTCTCACGAAGTCGCCTCACAGCAGCCTCAAGGTCGCAACCAGAATCTGACTGGAAACAGCAGAAATTACCAAGCAATTGCCGGAGGATTCAGTGATTCGACACTCGGCGGCGCAGGAGTGTGATAGCAGCAAGCACGTAGAGCGCCCACATCCCTGCCGTCGGTTCAGGCACTGGACTAACCCAAGTTAGAGAGTTCGAGGATGGCTTACGAGCGGGCTCCGCGGCCCTCGACACGGAGCGGCAGATCACGTTGCGATACGTGATGGAGCCGACCGAACATAGGCAGTGCTATTACAGCGTCGCGGCCTCACTCCCGCGCCGGCTCCGCCGGCTCGACAATCTCCATTTGTAGTGAAACCACCACTCCTAACCTGTACCTCAGGCCTTTCGCAAACGTCGCAACTCTCTATTTTGGGTTAAAACTCTGTAGAGTTTCTGGACGTGGCTTTCGGGGCAGCATCGACAAACGGATCGGCCTGGAATTATGAGCGGGTAAACGCGAAATAGGCCAATTGATTTCGCCGCCAAAAGTAATCTTGACTATACCACCAAAACCGCCGATAATTTTGGTGTATCAAAATGTTTATTTTCGTGGCTCAAGAACTGGTAGCGGTTCGAATGATTGCAGCGATAAATCGCCGGCCTAGAAATTGGCAAATCGCAGGACTGTTTTTGCTTCTACCGTTGATTGGTTGCGGGAGAATCGATGCCATCGGCGATACTGCCGGCGCTTCAGAGTTTGAGAAGTCAGGCGATTATCATCATGGCGCATTCCGCGGCAACTATCCTATCCGCGCAGTATGCACTACAGGAATGGTCGCCGACCTTGTGAAACAGGTGGGTGGTAATCGAATAGCCGTCACGCAATTGATGGGCGAGGGGGTCGATCCGCATCTTTACAAAGCCTCGCCAGGAGATATGAGCGCGCTTGGTCATGCCGACATCATTTTCTACTCGGGCTTGCACCTGGAAGGAAAAATGGCAGACCTATTTGTACGGATGGCGCGACGAAAGCCGACGTTTGCAGTGACAGAAGGAATCGACGAAGCGCAAGTTCTCGAAACCAATGAAGGAGCTCACGATCCTCACACTTGGTTTGATGTGTCGCTGTGGAAGCAGTGCTTGGATGTCGTGCGGGATGCGCTGGCGAAATTCGATCCGAAATATGCTGTGGAATATGAACGCCGAGCAGCGGCCTATGCCAAAGAACTCGAAGGCTTACACGAAGAAGCAAGACAGCGGCTGGCGACAGTTCCCGCCGATCGACGTGTATTGGTGACGGCCCACGACGCGTTTCGATATTTCGGACGCGCGTACGATGTCGAAGTCCGTGGCATTCAAGGCATCAGCACCGACAGCGAAGCGGGAGTGAAGGAGATCAATTCGCTGGTCGATTTGCTGGTCAACCGCAAGATCAAAGCCGTTTTTATCGAAACCAGTGTCTCAGACCGCAATATCAAAGCGCTGGTCGAAGGCTGTCAGGCTCGCGGGCACGAAGTGAAAATTGGCGGCGAATTGTTTTCTGACGCAATGGGAAAGCCAGGCACGCCGGATGGAACTTATCCAGGCATGGTTCGACACAACGTGGAAACGATTGTGAAAGCACTGGAGTAAATAAAACAGTAACTGGTGGTCTGGACGTCTGGTGTTTGGTAGGAAAGATGCGTCAAGAATACCACCCGGTACGACAACAAGACCACCAAGCGATCATTCCCGGCCATGCCTTTACTCGATGTTCACGATCTGACGGTCGCCTATCATCGCAAACCGGTGCTGTGGGACATCGATTTAGTGCTGAATGAGCCACATCTGGTTGGCATCATCGGTCCGAACGGGGCGGGCAAAAGCACGCTCATCAAAGCAGTGTTGGGACTAGTGCCGTTGGCAAGTGGCTCCGTCCGCGTCTTTGATCAACCGATTGGCAAGGTACGGAAGCGAATTGGCTACGTGCCGCAGCGCGAAAGCGTGGATTGGGATTTTCCTGTCACTGTCCTGGATGTCGTACTGATGGGCAGCTATGGCCGGCTTGGATGGTTTCGTAGACCGGGGCATATCGAGCGCCAGTTCGCTCACGAATGTCTCGCCAAAGTTGGTCTGGCCGATTTCGCTCAGCAGCAAATCGGCCAGCTTTCGGGCGGACAGCAGCAGCGAACTTTCTTGGCCCGAGCGTTAGCGCAAAAGCCAGACATGTATTTTATGGATGAACCGATGGCGGGCGTTGATGCGGCGACTGAGCACGTCGTGTTTGGCTTGCTCAACGAGCTGCGTAAGCACGGCAAGACGGTCATTGTCGTCCATCACGATTTACGCACCGTTCCCCAGTATTTCGACCATGTGGTGTTGATAAATATGCGACTGGTTGCCAGCGGCCCGACGGAGAAGACATTCACGAGTGTCAACTTGCAGAAGACCTACGGTGGCCGGCTCGACGTTCTGGAGAGCGTCGGCCAAGCCTATCAAGCCGGCGCACGCACGCCATGATCGCATATAACTCGATGGTCGTGCTGGCTGGTTCTGCGCTGCTCGGCGCCGGAGCTGGAGTAGTCGGTAGTTTTGCTGTGTTGCGCCGCCGCGCTCTGACCGGCGACGCGCTTTCGCACGCCACCTTGCCGGGTTTGTGCTTGGCTTTTCTCGTACTCGGTGAGCGTAGTTTGCCGGCAATGCTGGTCGGAGCGCTCTGCACGGGTGTGCTGGGGGTGGCGGTGATTTCCGCCTTGCGGCGTTGGACTCGCATCAAAGAAGACGCCGCGATCGGGATCGTACTTGGCGTCTTTTTTGGTGGCGGCATTGCATTGAGCGGCTATATCCAAAAGTCGTCGATCGGCGGCAGCAAAGCTGGCCTCGATTCCTATATTTTCGGCAAGACAGCCGGCATGATTGCGAGCGACGTCTATTTAATTGCCGCAATGGCAGCCGTCTGCGCGATATTGATTCTGCTGCTCTACAAAGAATTCAAACTGATGGCCTTCGACGCGGGCTTTGCGAAGGCCCAAGGCTGGCCGGTGTGGCGGCTCGATCTGCTATTGATGTCGCTAATGGCGGTCGCCGTGGTGATTGGATTGCCGGCGGTTGGTGCAATCTTGATGGCGGCACTGCTCATCTTACCGGCAGCCGCCGCAAGGTTCTGGACCGATCGGCTGGACATTATGTTGGTCTTGTCGGCGATTTTTGGAAGTACGATGGGATTGTTTGGTACGGCAATCAGCGTGCAAATGGCCGGCATCCCGACGGGGCCAATTATCGTTGTCGCCGGCGCAATGATTTTTCTGATCTCGATGCTTTTCGCCCCGCGGCGCGGCGCGTTGGCCCGTGGCATTCGACAGTTGCAATTTCGCCGTCTATTGGCGGCTGGTGGTTATCGAGCAACTGAAGGAGCAGAGACCACATTGTCGCTTGCATTGCCACTGGAAGACATTGGCGGCCCGATGAAGTTGAAACTGGGATTCGGCAATGCAATTTCAGATCATCCCGACGATTTCCAATGGCGACGGCCAATGCCAACAACTTTGCAGAAATCATGGCTGTATCTTGCCATTCAGTTTGGCGGAGTTGCTATTGGCGCCGTGCTTTTGTTTGCTGCTTGGTGGCGGTTGGTGCCACCCACCGATCGGCCGCTAGCCGGTTGGACCATCTTGATCGGCTGCCTCGTCAACATCCCATGCGCGATTCTCGGCTGCTATCTGGTATTGCGGCGCATGAGTTTACTGGGGGATGCAATTAGCCATGCAGTGCTGCCCGGTATTGTATTGGGCTTCATGTTGACAGGACAGATCACGGGCTGGCCAATTCTGGCCGGCGCGATGGTGTTTGGCTTCATGACCGCATTTCTAACACACGCACTCAAGGATCTCGGCCGCGTACCGGAAGATTCGAGCATGGGCATTGTCTACACGACGTTATTTTCGATCGGCGTGATCCTGATTTCGCGCTATGCAGCGGGGACCGATTTGGACGCCCAGTGCGTGCTTTACGGAATGCTCGATACCGTCGCGGTGGATGTCATCAACATCGGATCGTACGAAGTGCCGCGCACACTGCCAACGATGTTGGGGATGTGCGCATCAGTGATTTTGTTCATCGGCATACTTTGGAAGGAACTGAAAATCGCCTCGTTTGATGCTGGTTTATCAACCGCAATGGGGATACACGCTGCGGTGATCCATTACTTGCTGATGGCCGTCGTCGCAGGAGTGACGGTGACGGCATTTGAAGCAATTGGCTCGATTTTAGTCGTCGCAATGCTCATTGTTCCGGCGGCGACCGCGCAGTTACTGGCCGATCGTTTGGGCCCGATGATCGGCTGCGCGGTTGCGGTAGCTATTGTATCGGCTATTCTTGGGGACATCGGGGCGCAAGTGTTCAATACGAACGTCGCTGCCATGATGGCCGTCGCGGTGGGGCTGCAATTCTTGCTGGCCGTGTTCATCGCACCCCAGCATGGGCTGGTGAGCAAGTGGTGGCGAAATTTCTTGCTATCGCTGCGGATTACAAGCGAAGATATGGTTGCAGCGCTCTATCGAACCGAAGAGTTGCTCGCACGCGGCGAATCGTTGGCCAATACAGCGATCAAAAATCGCAGCGCAGTTACCGGCTTGGCCCACCTGCTTGCCGTACCGTATTTGCGCCGCCGCGGAGAGATTCAACTCGCAACCGATGGACGCTGGCAACTGACCGATGCGGGGCGCGAGGTAGGCAGGTCACTCGTTCGATCGCACCGCCTGTGGGAGGCCTATTTGGAGGAGCAGGCCGAATTGCCGCTCGATCACCTTCACGCACCCGCTGAACGCATGGAGCATTTCATCGGCCACCAGGTGCAACAGCAACTTGCAGCAGAGGTATCGGTGGTAGTCGATCCACACGGTCGCGAAATTCCTAGTGAAAAATAGCAGCACCCGATTCTATTTCCCAATTTCATCTTCACGGTCCCATTTGCCTCGAACGGCTGAAAACTGCTATGATGTTGAAGCCGGAATGCGCAATAATTCAGTCTTGCCAACGAACACCTTTCCGGGCGTTGAGCAAGCCTTCAAGGAATTCGAATCCTGCACTACCGTAGAGGTAACATATGCCGGAACCACGCGAGCATGCAAAAAATCGGGGGTGGATTGAAAGCATCCTTCGCCGAATTCCAGGTTTTAAGGGGTACTTGGAAAAGGAATATCGCCGCGACAGCGACGCCCTGCAGCGCAGTTGGTTGGCCGACCGACTTCAGCGGTCGAAGCGGGCACTCGATGCCTACAGTCGCGCGCTCGTCGATGCCGGCAAACTGGATGCGGTCGGGCAAGTCGATCGATTCAAGGGACGGCTTGACAAGTCGATTAGCCGACTCCGCGGGGCAATGGCGGGCTACAGTGGATTTTTTGACCTCGTGCAAGTGGACGAAGGACGGTTGGAACGCGTCTATGAATATGATGTGAAAATGATGGACGCTGTCGATGCACTGGGCGACAACCTCGATCAGATGACAACTGCGACGGCTGAAATCGCACCGCAGGTCGCAAAATGGAATGAACAACTTGCGGCCGTTGAGCAAGCGATCGACCATCGCAGCGATATGCTTAAAGGATTGGAGTAGTGATTCAAAACGAAAATATAATTTGCACGATGCAAGTTAAAAAAGCTGAGAATTTTCGTTGCTCCTGATTCTTCATTCTTCATTTTGCATTCCCTGAACCCTGGACCCTACTATGTCCCTTCGTCTCGAAGTCATTCAGTTTTTTGACGAGTCGAACCGTTCACTCGTCCAGCGAATTCCGTCCGAAGGCTCGGCCGACATCAAGTACGGTGCGCAGCTTATCGTGCAGCAGAACCAAGACGCGGTATTTTTCCGCGATGGCAAAGCGATGGACTGCTTTGGCCCAGGACGTTATACGTTGACGACGCAAAATCTGCCAATCATCAGCCGGATCTTGACAATTCCCTGGGAAAAGTCGCCGTTCCAATCGCAGGTTTACTTCATTGGAAAGCAGACGTTCCTCGACCAGAAGTGGGGCACGCGCCAGCCGATTCCATTGCGCGACGCCGACTTCGGCGGCATGGTGCAATTGCGCGCCAACGGCAAGTTTTCGATCCGCGTCGTTGATTCAGCATTGTTGCTAAATACACTCGTCGGTACGCAGGGAAAATACACAACCGACGAAGTCACGTCGTTCTTAAAGGACATCATCGTCTCGCGGCTGCGAGACTTGCTGGCCTCCGTCGGCCTCGGCGTGTTCGAATTGCAATCGAAGGCCAACGAAATCGAGGCCGGCACGAAGGCGAAAGTGGCCGACGATTTTGCGAAATACGGCCTGGAGTTAGTCGATTTCATTATTAATGCAGTCACGCCACCGGACGAAGTGCAAGAAGCAATCAACGCTCGTAGCCGCATCGGAGCTTTGGGCGGCTTACAGTCGTTCACCATGTATCAGGCCGCCAACAGCATGGCCGAGATGGCCAAGCACGGCGGTGGTGGCGTGGGTGCCGGGGCAATGGGAATGGGCATGGGTGCGGGTTTCGGCATGATGTTCCCCGGGATGATGCGCGATGCGATGCAAGGCGCAAATCCCTCCGCACCCTACCAGGCTGCTCCGGGAGCGGCGTCGGGAGCAGCCGCATCGGCTGTGGCCGCAACCGCTGGGCCAGATTTCGCCGATTTGAAACCGCTGGTCGTTGATCCGAAGCAACTCGTCCGCAGCGTTGCCCAGTCGGCCGGTTGGCAACTGACTGACACGGGAGAGCAATGGCAAGTGATTGTTCCCATCGGGCCGCTGCGTAAACAACGCGTGACGGTACGATTTGATGTAAAAGACCCTGATGGAAATCAAATGCTCGTCTTCAGTTCCGTTTGCGGCCCCGCGAGCGACAAGAATGCGATTTCGCTGCTCAAATACAACGCGCAGATGGTACATGGAGCGTTTGCGATCGAATCAGGACCAACCGGTGACGTGCTTGCAGTTCGCGCGAATGAATTGGCAAGAATGGCAGATCCCCTCGCAGTCACCCGAGTCATCACCGCCATTGCTTGGCAGGCTGACAAAGTCGAAGAAAAATTGCTTGGCGGTGATGAAAATTAGACCGACGCCACGTTCTGCGGGATAGCAAGCCAGGAACCATGCCAAAGTCAATGGCAACCGCAGCGAACTGATATTGCGTAGTCGTGCGGAGTGGTGATCGCTGGTGCTTCCACTTGCCGTGGAACCGTCGTCTCGCTTTTCCCAGTTTTTCGCTTCGAGCTTGGGCCACCCTTTCGCGTTCCGCAGAGAGGCGATTGAAACCTTCATCCGCTCGGCACTACTTGTAGGTTCCAATTGAATGCTGTATGCAAATATGTAGAATACGCACCTATTGAGGAAGGATGAGAATTCGCCATGCACTATCGTGATCTCATCGATCAGTATCTTTCTGGATCGGACCTCGCGGCTCGATCGGTAACAGGATTGACGTCCGAGCAGTTGGACGCTAAGCCGATTGTGGGACAATGGTCGATTCGTCAGGTAGTTTGCCATGTTGCAGATTTTGAGCCAATTTATGTCGATCGCATGAAACGCGTTATTGCCGAATACTGCCCGACGTTTTTCGGTGGCAATCCAGACACTTTTGCTGCAGGTCTGGCGTACACACGAAGGAAGATTAACATCGAACTGGAAATGATTACGGCCGTTCGTCGGCACATGGCGGCGATTCTACGAGAACTCAGCAGCGACGATTTTCAGCGGATCGGCAATCATTCGGCGTCTGGGCCGTTATCGCTGGAACAGTTGCTGGTGGACATCACCGCCCACATTCCTCATCACGTGCGGTTTATCGAGGCAAAGCGAGCAGCGCTCGGCGTTTGAATGTTCGCGGGACTAATCATTCTTGAACATCAGTGGAGATTCGATGGCGCAATCGCAGCAAAACTCAGACGCGTCGGATTCCGGCATTGCCGCGGCGAGCGATCAACCGAGCGCGTTTCGTAGTGAGGATGTATGGGCCATTTGGCTAGGATGGATCGTACTGGCGGTGGCGCTGGCGGCCACATGGTGGTCGCGTCCGGATGGGGTGCAGTCGCTGGTGGGTCGGTATGAAGCATTGACTCGGCAGCTTAATGCGTTAAAAACGTCGGACACGAATAGCATCCAGATCACGGAGTTGCAAACGCAGCGAGAGGAACTGCGCAAGGAATTGGCCCGCAACCCGCTGCGTCCCTATCTGGCGAAACTTCGTTCTTGGAGCGACAACCCGCTGGATGCCTTTGTGGGGTCTGATGGCAATACACAGTGGGTCGGACTGGCAGGCATGTTTCTCGTGGGGCTGTTGCTTTTCGGTCTCGGGGTCGCGGGAATGGGTGAACGGCTACGCGGATTTCCAGCCGCATTTTTTACGGTGTACTTGTTGTCGATATTGTCGTTCGTGTTAGCCGACCAGAAGGTGGTGAAACATTACAACTTGGAATATGCACTATGGGCTTTGGTGATAGGACTGATCATCAGCAATACAATCGGCACGCCGCAATGGCTTCGGCCGGCGGTTCGCACGGAGTTTTATATCAAGACAGGCCTGGTGTTGCTCGGTGCCGAGGTGCTGTTTAACCGGTTGCTGTCGCTTGGCGCACCTGGAATCTTTGTTTCCTGGGTGGTGACGCCCACGGTGCTGATCGCAACGTATGCGTTTGGGCAGCGAATTCTGCGCATTCCCTCGCGGTCGCTGAACATGGTGATTAGCGCAGATATGTCGGTGTGTGGGGTGTCAGCGGCGGTGGCGACGGCAGCAGCGTGCCGAGCAAAGCGAGAGGAGTTGTCGCTGGCAATCGGACTGTCGCTGTCGTTCACGGTCATTATGATGGTCGTCATGCCGGCGGTGATCGAAGCACTTGGCATGGGCCCGGTGCTGGGCGGAGCTTGGATCGGTGGAACCATCGATTCCACCGGGGCAGTGGCGGCCGCCGGCGGAATGCTTGGTGAAACCGCGCTGGCGGTGGCGGTTACGATCAAAATGATTCAGAATATTTTGATCGGTGTCGTGGCTTTCGGCGTGGCGGTGTACTGGGTGACTTATGTGGATCGGAAGTCGAGTCAGTCGCGACCAAGTTTGAAGGAAGTATGGCGGCGGTTTCCCAAGTTCATCCTAGGATTCCTGGCAGCCTCGCTCGTTTTTTCGGGAATTGCAGCAAGCGGAGTTGAGGGCAACGCGATCGTGTCGGCCGTATTGTCGGGCACTTCAGCGACTTTGCGCGGTTGGTTTTTCTGCTTTGCCTTTGTCAGCATTGGGCTGGAGACGAACTTCCGAGAATTGCGGCAGTTCTTCAAGGGGGGCAAGCCGCTGGTGCTCTACGTGTGCGGTCAGACACTGAACTTGATCTTAACGCTCGCCATGGCATGGCTCATGTTCGAAAAGGTATTTCCGAATGCAGCTATTTCGCTCGCACAGTGATCGCTGGGCCAAGACAGTGCGGCTGGCCGGTTGCCTCGTCCTGGTGGCGTCGATCTGGCTGATCGCATTGCCGATAGTGGGGAGACAATCGACGGTTCGCTCGTATATCGAGCGGAACGAGCGCTGGGGAATCGATCCGAGCGCGAAATTCTATACAGAATTGCCTGCGATGCCCGCACTCTACGACCGCGTAGAGCAGGCCAAACGACGGCACGAAGCGGCGTTTTGGTGACGTGCCCGTCGTGGCACCGGTCAGGGAATGCAATGCGACAGCAAGAAAGGCAACGAAACCTTGTTCAAGCGTTCTTTGCTCAACTTCGGCCACCGTGGTAGGCTTTCAAATTGGACTAACTTCTACTCAGCCAATTCATCCGTGGGGCATGACGTAAATGTTGCGGAAGTTTTTCGGGATGCCGTGATCTTGTAATTGCAAGGGGCCGGGTGTCGGAGATTTCTTACTTTCTCCCCCGGGGTGAAAGTCGGCAATTCGAAACGATCATGAATCGGGATGCCATTCTGGCGGACCGGGACCACCGCGTTCTTGATCTTTTTGCCACCCTCGCCGAGACGCGTCGTAGTGAAATCAACGTCGCAAGTCTGTCAAGCGAGTTACGGGAAGCACACGTTGACTTTCGTCGCGCGGGCCGAGTAGATGCCGCCGCATTCATGATCTTTTCCCTGCAGGCCAAATGTATCGAGCAATTGCACCTCGTAGCGATTTTGCAAATAGACGCCGCTATTGCCGCGCCCTTGCCCGCATGCATTGGGCATAAAAGGGGTGCGGAATTCGAGGTGCATCAGGAAATTAGCGAACTTGTGCTTGCTGACCGCGCCAACTTCGAGCAGCTTTTCAGCGGTCATTTTTCCGCCAACAAATTCGTTGGCGGACGAACCATCGAACAGGGCGACGGCACCTGTCTGCGGCTTGGCACCAGGCGTCGGACTTTTTCGTTCGATTTGCTCAAGCCGACCAACTATCTTGCCCGATATGCTTGTAAATTCGATCGCGTCGCTGGTCGCTTCATATTGATTGTCATCATCGTTCATCACGAGCTTGCCATCTTTTGCTTCGACATCGCGACGATTCGGCGCGACCGATTAATCCCAGCCGGCACCAGGGAGTCTGCCAGTGTATCGCACGACCTGATATTTTCGATCGCCCAGCGCAATTGCTTGCACGCCCAATTTCTGTGGCGTGCCGTCGGAATTGGTCGAACCGCCGGTGTATTCGCCTTGAAGTCCAAAATTGTTACCCGCCGCGGCAGGATCTGTGAAGGCTTGCGAATCTTCGGCAACGACTAAACGCAGAATTTGGTCCGAAGCGGCGCTAACGATGAACGCGCCAAGCAAAATCATGTTCTGATGGAGGGCACGCATGAGGAACGCTCCGATAAGTGGACGGCCATCATCGCCGCGAGTCGAAGGACTGCCCGTCCGCGCTATCTTTTCACCCTCAAGCCCGGTATTGCTTGTTTCAACTGATCGATACTTTGGTCGCTAGCCGTCGTAAAGGATAGATCGAGCGATTTCAGCGATTTCAGACCGTGTAATTTCGCCAAGCCGACATCGCTAATCTTGTCGCCACTCAAGCTCAGGGTATTGAGCTTTTCGAGCGATTGCAGATTCGCGAGGCCTGTATCACTGATTCTTAAGCCGTCCAGGTTCAGCCACTTCAGGTTTTGAAGCACGGCTAAATGCTTCAAGCCCGCATCGGTGACATGCGTATTCCACAAGTCGAGACGCTCGAGCGAAACAATCGACTCCAGGTGCGCCAGCCCGGCATCGTCCAGCGGCGTTTCGCTGCAATCCAAACTACGAAGGTTCTTCAATCCTTTAAGGCTGGCCAGACCGGAGCCTTGAACGCGTGTGCCGCGCAGTTCCAACCGTTTGAGCTTCGTCAAATTCGCCAGTGCCGCCAACCCCTGATCGCCGACTTGCGTCCGCATCAGATACAGTTCGTCGAGCATCGGCAACTTCACGAATGCGGGCATACCCGCATTCGACAGCCGCGTATCTTCCATCCACAAGCCCTCGAGCCTCGGAAAGGCCGCAATCGTATCCATCGCGGCGTCCGTGATTTGCGGTGCGCGCAACTTCAGACGCTCGAGAAACTTAAGCGGAGCGAGTTTGGCGATTCCAGTATCCGTGATTTTGACGCAGCCGCGCAAATCGAGTAGCCGCAAATTCGGCAGTGAGGCGACTTGCTCGAGCGCCTCATCAGTGATGTTATTAAACAGCAAATGCAATTGCTGCAACTCGGAAAACTCGTCTTTCAGCTTCGACAGGCCGAAATCGGTAAGATTTGATGTTCTCCGCAAACTCAGCGATCGCAACGCCGGCAAATCGCGCAAGTTGAGCACACCAGCGTCGGTCAGCTCGGTATTTTCCAGCGTCAATTGCGCCACGCTTTTCAAGCCGCAAACGTAGGGAACGTCTTTGTCAGTGAACGATGAGCCGCTAATCACGACGGTTTGCAGCTTCGGTAACGAGCGGAGTAGCGCCAACTCCGCATCGGTAAAATCAGAGTCGCTAAAATCGACTGCAATTACATTTTTATCGCCGTCAAGCGACACTTCCGCGTAGCATTTTTCTAGCGCGGCAGTCGCCGATTGCTGGTCTATGGCAACAGAAATGGTTGGTATTCCAGCCAGCGCAATCAGCAATGCGAAGCGTGCGATGTGGCGATGTCGCATCCGAGGCACGCATTGAACCGCAATGGCGCGAAGACGCAGAGCAAGCAACTTCCAGCGGCGGAGCACTCGATTCGATGGTACTGATCGCCACATGCAATGATAGCTCACTTGGGTTTGGTCCTTGGTCATTGCGAAAGTTGTTCTTGCCTTCAACGATCCTCTCATTTCAATCGCCGTTTCGCTGCCTACAAGGTATATCCCGGTCGATACTCGCGACGAATAATGTGAGCGACTTCGGGTGCGTTTTTCGCAGTCAAATATTTTGCGTCCCATTCAATCTTCTTTCCCGGTACGTCCGCCTCATGGGCGACCCAGATCGCCAGATTACCCAGCAATACAGTTTCCGTGAGAGGCGAAGCATAGTCAGGGAAATTCGAAGTGGCCGCCGGGCCTCCCTTGACTGCGCGGACGAATTCCTCGAAATGATCCATCGTTTCGATCGACGTCGATACTTCCGCGACGCCGCTCAACTCATAATCGCCGCCGTAGTCGCCCGGCGAATAAAGCATTCCCTTCTCACCAACCAGCAGCGAACCGGCATCGGCGAAGCCGCGATGTTGTTTCTTATCTCCCTCGCCCGCAGCGGCGTTATTTTTCTTGTTGAACTGTTGCATCAACTCGCGCGGCGGCTTTTGGTTGGCATCGAGCCAGTGCAGCTTGAGTTCTGGGTGTCGAGCCGTGGCGGCAAATTCATATGTGATTTTCGATTTGCTTGGATAGCTTTCGCGATTGTGCCCCGTAGTTTCGGCCTGCACGCGGATCGGATCGCGCAGGTCGAGCGCCATAAAGGGCATGTTCATCGTGTGACAAGCCATGTCTCCGAGCGAACCGGTACCGAAGTCCCACCAACCGCGCCAACTAAATGGATGATAGTCGTCGCCGTATGGGCGGCGCGGCGCAGGGCCGAGAAACAAGTTCCAATGCAAATGTTGCGGCACCGGCTTAGGTTCGGGACGTGGCTTGCCTTGAGGCCAGATCGGCCGATTCGTCCACACGTATACTTCATGAACAGGCCCCAGAATGCCTGCCTGTACCATCTGTGCCGCCTTGCGCAAATTCCGATTGGCGGTGCCTTGGTTTCCCATCTGCGTGGCCACTTTCTGTTCACGCGCAATGTGTCCCAACATGCGTGCTTCGTAGATGTCGTGCGTCAGCGGCTTTTGTACGAAAGCGTGCTTGCCGAGCCGCATCGCAGCAGCAGCGGCAACCGCGTGAGAATGGTCGGGGGTGCTGATGGTGACGGCATCAATTCCGCCAGACATCTCATCGAGCAGGTCGCGCCAATCGTAAAACTTCTTGGCGTGGGGATATTTTGCGGCGGCTGCGTCGAGCTTCTCATTGTCGATGTCGCAAATCGCCACAACATCGCCAAACCGCGAAGCATCGTGCGTATCGCTCTCTCCCTTGCCGCTGACACCAACGCAGGCAAAGCGAATGCGTTCGTTCGGGCTAGCATTTCCTTCCGCATGCAGGCTTCCAGCAATCCAGAAACCGGCGCTGGTCATTGTAGAGGTTTTGATAAAGTCGCGCCGGTTTGATTTGCGTCGCATCAGGCATTCCCTCGGCATCTAAGATTAAATCTGAACGTGATCAACAAAGACGAAAACGATTGCTACAATGTTCGGTCGCCCTTCAATCCCGCGACGTTATGCGCGCACGACCGAACATGTGCTAATTCTACTACAAAAGCGGTGGGGTATCGAGGCGGGAGCTTCGTCATGCCGTCGGTACTGCCGACGCCGCCGGCACGGCGAAGCGGCCGTATGGCCGTCCAGTAGCATCTCCACGGCTTCACGCTTGAACTCATCATCGAACACCCGCCGGACCGCTCAGGGCCAGCGCGTACTTTTAGATATGACTGGAGAATATGCGGTATTCCAAACTTTCCCAGGTCTCAATTGCAATGGATGACAATACCGTGTATGGCAAACCCGGAAATGTACATCGCACATACCAAATTGCCGTCCTTTCGCAATTG
>JADZDJ010000296.1 GCA_020851115.1 Pirellulales bacterium | reverse complement strand
TGGTGGCCTTCGACTCCTTCGTCAACAAGGTACTCAACCCGTTTGAACGCATGCTCGGCACCACCTTGCTAGGCGTCCAAACCATCCAAACCATCAACCGCTTCCCGCAAGGGTTCCAGACGTTCTAACGCTTTGTCAGGCGTGATCGTGGCAAGTCGCTGAAAAATTGGGAAGTCGAGCGATAGTTTCGCGATTTCGTGCGATCGAAAAAGAGTATGGATCACTCGATTCAAAACCTATTTCGCCGGCAAAGAGCTGCGGCGAGCAAACACAGTCAAGGGAGAGCTACGCAATGTTGATCCGTGGATTGCATCGTGCTGTGGTGGGAATTGCCGCAGGTAGTTTGATCTGCGTTGGCCATGAGTTGCAAGCTCAATGGGGAAACAACGCGCCGCCTTGCACTGGGACATGCGTTCCCTCCAGTGGAACCTGGGGGCATTACGAAACTCGTTGGCGACCGTGGCCTGGGGCGACCTATGGCGATATGATGCAACGTCCCGCCAGCGCATCGGAGGGCGCTGGCGTGCCGGCCGTCGAGCTTCCTCCGCCGAGCAACGAGGCAGAAATTCAAGTTCCGTCGCCATCACGGCAACGAATGAGTCCACCGACGACCGGGGGTGGCAATAATCCAAATCTGGCGCCGATTCCCGCCGATCGTGAGTTTGGACCCACACCTCGAAGAGGGGATGTGACACCGCGAGTCATGCCTGACGCTGGCCCTGGAGTCAACGAATTGCCGGGGAGTCTGCCGCCGGCGGATGCCCCCCCCACGCCAATGGGCTCAACCAAGCTGCGGCGAGAATCGAATCCGATCGGCCATGTTGCGACTCCGCGGTTGAAGTTGCGTTATTCCGACGCCGAGGGTTTCGCGCGATATGAGCCATCTGGAATTCATCAATCTCGAATTGTTGCCGAGCATCGCGAGGAGTCGCGGCCAGTTTTTCAAACCGCCGAACAACGTCGCCCTGGGTTGACGCCGGCGAGACCCGTGGCCGCGGCCGTCGAACCGGACCTGCTACAGCCATCGATGGCCAATTCGACGCCGAACCAGTTCCCTGCTGAGGGGGCCGAATCTCGCGCGGCATCCGGCAATCCATTGCGCTCGGGTGGAGTTCGCGCAGCAACCTTTGAAGAAGAGATCTCGACGACCGTCAACGAAGGCGGCCCCTCGCCGGCCAGCGGAGCGGTGCGTGCAAATCCGCTGCGACGATAACCGCGAGTGTGGATGTCGACAGCGAATTGCGAAGGTTCTACAATGGTTCATCGACATCAAAGCTATAACGGTCGTCGATGAAAGATTCGCAGGTAACGCTTGACTCCACTCTCAGCCAGAGTCAATCCTAGTGCTCATCAACCGTCGAGGGATGCAGCATGCGCGTCTTGACCGCTGGGGGATGGAAGAACGGCTTCCTCGCGTATCACTTGCACGAACAGCAGGTTCGAATTGCCGTTCGATTGTGGCTGCGAGTTCATCCGATTAACGACGCTTTTGTCGCTTACGATCGCGCCGATTGGCGGAAGGCGATCGATTACGTGCGAAATATCGGGCTTGCGGGAACGTGGCGAAAGATTCGTTCGCGTTTATCGGAGAGAGAACGCAATCGCAAATACGTCGCGATCGGCTGGGGCGAGTTGGTCGAGGCAGGGCCAGGATGTTCGTGCGATACGCGTCCTCGTTCCCTCGTTGGATTTATTGCGCCATTTCATCCAGCCGCACTCGATGAAGTTTGCTTGCACCAAGGATTGGTGAGGCCGGTTACTCTAGAAACCGGCCGTTGGAATCAAAGCACGGTTTATACCGGCGACCTATCCGTACCGGAATTCAATTGGAACGAGATTGCAGCTTGGTCGGAGTGGTCCGGAGTTGCACTCGATCAATCGATACTCGACCAGGTATTCGATCGCGTGCTGCCGAACGTGCTGCAAAAAGGCCCGGCACCAGATCTGGTTCAACTTTCTTCCGGCGGCGACGCCTCGTCCGACATCCAGCCGCCTTCGCGATCGATACACCGAACCGATCGAAAACGCGCTGTTATTTTTGGGATGGGGCAGTATGCCAAGACGGTGATCGCGCCAAAAATCAGCTCTGTTGTTGAAATCTCTGGCTGGTACGAAATCGATCCCACCCAAATTGGGCCGATCGATCATGCTTCTTACGAAGCGCGAACTTCGATGTTTCCCCAAGACGGCGACGAGTACGACGTGTACTTCGTCGCGGGGTTTCATCACACTCATACGCCGATCGCAATTCATGCGCTACGCAACAATGCCGATGTCGTTGTCGAAAAACCGCTTGCAACGACGACCGCACAGCTCGACCTGCTCCTCGATGGAATGCGTGCGAGTCATGGCCGATTTTTCGCCGGGTTCCACAAGCGTTACAACCCCGTCAACCAATTGATCCGAACCGAGATTGCCGAAGGCCAAGATCAGGCACTGTCGTATCGAGCCATCGTTCACGAGATCCCATTACCGGCTAAGCACTGGTATCACTGGCCAAATTCGGGGGGGGCAATTATTTGCAATGGTTGCCATTGGATCGATCATTTCTTGTTTCTCAACAATTTTTCCCGGCCGACGCGAATCGACTCGCGATGGATGGCGAACGGCGACATTGTGGTTTTGATGGATTTACAAAATGGAGCGTCATTCTCGCTAGTGCTTACCAAACATGGATCGGCGCGATTGGGAGTGCGCGAAATTGTTTGGATCACTGCTGGCGATCGGACGGCAACTGTCGTTGACGATCGGCAATATTCTGCCGAATCGAGCCGGCGATTTTTAAGAAAGATTCGATTCCACCGTCACGCGGCATCGCAGCAAATGTACCATGAAATTGGTCGCCGGCTGGTTGGAGAGTTAGCCGGGGATAGCCTCGAATCAGTCGATGTTTCGACACGAGCAATGTTGGTTGCCGCTCACAATCTTGCTGTGCGCAATAAAGGGTCGAGCTAGTTCTGGCACGATTTCATGGTGCGAATTGACGCTTCGCACAGGCGAACTAAACTAGTGGATACTGGAGTACGGGTAATATTTACTGATCTCCGCGCGATCGCAGATCGACCCAATCCCCCGATCGCCAGCCGATTGAGGCGCTTATAAATGTCGGATTCCCCTCGTTGCAATTTGGATTTGGTTCCCGCTGTTCTTGGCGGCGTCCCTGCGTTTGAGCAACTCTTGCCCATCGTTCGTCCGACGCTGCCGCCCTACGAGCAGCTCGCCAGCGATTTTACCGAAATTATCTCCTCGGGCATGGTCACGCGAGGCAAGCAACTTCGTGCGTTTGAAGAAGCCGCCGCCACTCATTTACGCGTCAAACATGCCGTGGCGGTTTCGAGTTGTACCAGCGGCTTGATGCTGGTCTACCGTGGCTTGGGATTAACGGGCGAAATTGTTATCCCCAGCTTTACGTTCATGGCCACGGTGAGCGCCGCCGTTTGGGCCGGGTTGCGGCCGGTGCTGGTGGATGTCGATCGGGCGACGAACAATATCGATCCGGCGGCGGCCGAGGCGGCCATCACACCGACGACAACGGCCATTATTGCCGTGCATAATTTCGGCAATCCTGCGGACATCGACGCGCTAGAGCAGATCGCAAGTCGGCGGGGTGTGAAATTGGTGTTCGACGCAGCACACGGCTTCGGTGCCAGCTATCGGGGAGCACCGGTGGGGCCGCAGGGCGATGCGCAGGTCTACAGCCTCAGCCCAACGAAGCTGGTTGTCGCCGGAGAAGGCGGCATTGTAGCGACGAATTCTGACCAGCTTGCCGAGTTCGTTCGGCAAGGTCGCGAATATGGAATGGTTCCCGTCTACGACAGTGCGTTTGCCGGTTTAAACAGTCGAATGAGTGAGTTTCACGCCTGCCTTGGTCGCCATAGCCTAGCAATGCTCGAACGCAACGCCGGCCAGCGACAAGAATTGGCCGCTCGCTACCGAGATGGCCTCGGGCGAATACCAGGAATAGGCTTTCAAGAAATCCGCACCGGAAATCGCTCGTCGTACAAGGATTTTTCGATCACAATCGACTCCCTGCCCTTTGGCTTGTCGCGAAACGAACTGGCAAAGGCATTGGCGGCTGAGAATATCGACTCGCGAAAATACTACGAGCCGCCCGTACATCGTCAGACCGCCTATCAACAATTCTCTCCGCCGAAAGGATCGCTGCCGATCACCGAATGGCTGGCCGCATCCAGTCTCAGCCTGCCTTTGTGGTCACATATGAGCTTCGACGTCGTCGATCGGGTCTGTGGCGCTTGCCGTCGAATCCATCAAACGGCACAAGACGTCAAGGAAAAATTGGCATCAATTGAGCAAGGCCGATAAACTGCTAGCTTCTACCTAGATTGCACAAACTGCCCAACAGGCATCAATGGGCGCAAAAATACCGCTACAGCGGTATGACATTACGTCCTTGCACGCGAATTCTGTGAATCTGCTTGTAATCTTCTGGATTTTGACCATAATCGAACTGCGCCGCTAAAAAGACTTTTCTTCGGCATTTGAGGACGAATGCTGTCGCGGCGATGACCCGTGGAAACGGCGGCTGAATGGATGGGCGTCGATGGGGCTCGCCATTGGTTGGAGCAGACGGCCGAGGGAATTGATCCGCGGTCATTTGCAACGGTTTGCCGTGTGGGGCATCGATAACTAGCCAGCTTTGACTTGCAACTCTTGACACAAGGACGACTCGTCCAATGCACAAGACTTCTCGCATGACACCCGGCATGGCATTGCGGATGTTCGCCGATGGACTGATGGTGCAGTTCTCGTTGCTATCTGCTTTGACAATTGCTTTGCTAGGTCGCCACTTGTTCAAGATCGGCCGACCCGGCCTATCACTCAACGAGCAAGTATGGGCCATGATCGGCGAGTATCTTCATACCGGCTGGCCGCTGACGGTGCTGTGCATTGCAATTTTCTATTTGTACGGGTTCTACACGTATGGCCGCTTTTATCAGGGTCGCTACAAAGCGCTCATCATTTTTCAGGCCGTAACGCTCAGCTATTTGATCTATGGTTTCGCCGCCTATTTTTTCCAAGGCGGCATCAGTTCACGTTCGGCTTTCTTTCTTTCCTGGATGATCAGCGTAGCGCTGATCGTCGGCGCTCGCTTCTGGGTGCAGTTGTGGAAAAAGCACGTCGATACCGAGCGAGAACAGTTGTTGAATGGGAAGCGATCCGCGCAGCGAACCATTTTGGTGATTGGCGGCGCCGGCTACATCGGCTCGGCGCTGTTGCCGAAATTGCTCGACTCAGGCCACCGCATACGATTGCTGGATTTGCTGCTGTTTGACCTGGAACCCATTGAGTCATTGCTGAATCATCCAAACTTGGAGATTGTGCAAGGCGATTTTCGCCACGTCGGCAAGATCGTCGAAGTCATGCAAGGCGTCGATGGCGTCGTCCATTTGGGAGCCATCGTGGGCGATCCGGCTTGCGAACTCGACCGCGAGTTGACGACCGACGTCAATCTTTCGGCCACGCGAATGGTTGCCGAAGTGGCAAAGCTTTGCCGAGTCGAGCGATTTGTATTTGCCAGCACTTGCTCGGTTTATGGCGCCTGCGACGAGTTGTTGGACGAACGCTCGACGACGCGGCCCGTCTCTCACTACGGCAATACGAAACTTGCCGCGGAGCGCGTCTTGCTCGGCATGGCCGATGACCACTTCGCACCGACGATTTTGCGATTTGCAACCATTTACGGACTTTCGGGGCGTACGCGGTTCGATCTCGTCGTTAATTTGCTGACGGCCAAAGCAAAGCTCGAGGGCCAAATCACCGTCAACGGGGGCAATCAGTGGCGCCCGTTCGTCCACGTTGACGACGCAGCTTTGGCCATCGCTGGAGCGCTGTCGGCTCCGCTGGAGATCGCGGGGAACGAAATTTTCAATGTTGGCTGCGACGACCAAAACTATACGATCAAGCAAATCGGCGAACTGGTCCACGACCACATTCCAGGAGCCGAACTCCTTATTAACGAACACGACACTGATCGGCGAAACTATCGAGTCAGCTTCGCGAAGATCCGAAACCAATTGAACTTCCAACCGCAATGGACGATTGAGGCCGGAATTCAGCAAGTGATTGAGGCAATTGCGCGCGGCGACATTATGGACTATCGCGACGCAAAATACAGCAACGTAAAGTTCCTCAGCACCCAGGGAACCGAACGATTGAGTCGCACGACGTGGGCTCATGAGCTACTCAACGAAATTACCGCCGCTTCGTAGCAGAAGACGCAATCATCCATTCTGCTGCGGAAATTCAGCAGCGCCATAGGTAGTCGTCGATGAATCGACCACAATTGGCGTGGAATGTGCTTACTCGGCTGGGACCGCGCATCGCTTGGTTACGTGCGGAAGGCTTGCTGAAAAAGATGTCGGGTTGGAATCGTCGCCACTTCAGGGCGAGGAAATGGTCTGACATCGATCTTCCATCGATTTGCATCGGTGAAGTTACGGTGAATGACTATGCCGATTTCAAACGCCGCAATTCACCACAATTCCTCTTCCCCATAGGAAGGCCGCCGGACGGTTTCCATCCTCCAGAATCGCATTCGGCAAGGCAACCGGATTTACGGGAGCGGCTCAAGTTCCTCAAAGAAAACCGCTGCGTTAACTTCTTCCGTGCGCCAACCGCTGCGGTCGTCGATGCGACGTCGCCGGATCATCTTTGGAGTTCAAGCGACCTGCCTTGGTACGAGGTTCCCGATTTTCTTTCCACGCAGGGCGATATTCGTACGCTATGGGAGCCCTCGCGAGCGGCTTGGGCGTTGGATTTGGCCAGAGCGAATGGTCGCGCAGACATGGCCGATGCAAGCGCGCTCTTTTGGCGATGGGTCGATTCGTGGATGCGCTGCTGCCCGCCTTGGCAAGGATTGCAATGGAAGTGCGGCCAAGAGGCCGCAGTTCGATTTTTGGCGATGGCAATTGGGTTTTGGACGTTTGCCGACGATCCAGCCTCTACGCCAGAACACTTTGTCCAATTTGCTCGACTCGCATGGGCTACCGGCTATCGCATCGAAAAGCACGTCCACTATGCGCGCTCTCAGAAAAATAATCACGCGCTTTCGGAAGCGTGCGGCTTGATGCTGATCGGGCATCTGTTTCCTGAATTTCGCGACGCTGACAATTGGTTCGACCGCGGTCGTTCAATCTTTTGCGACGAACTTCGCCGGCAAGTTTACGCCGATGGCACTTATTTGCAGAACTCGATGAACTATCATCGTGTAATGCTACAAATGTCGATTATTGCGACGCTGTTAGCGCGCTGGCACGGTTGTCCCTTCGATTCAGAAACCATCGGGCGGATTGGCCGAGCCGAAGAATTCTTGTTTCAAATGCTGGATGAAAAGACTGGGCAAGCGCCTCTCTATGGCAATAACGATGGCGCTTTGGTCTTGCCATTGAGCGAATGCGATTTCAACGATATGCGTCCCGCCGTCCAAGCGGCACATTTTTTGGTGACCGGACGAAGGCGTTTTCCAGCCGGTCCTTGGGACGAGGACTTGCTTTGGCTATTTGGAAAGGAATCGCTGAGCGCGCCGCAGGAGCCTTCCACTAGCCCTACATCATCTGCATTCCGCCAGGGCGGGTACTATACACTTCGCAGCAGAGAAAGCTGGGGAATGATCCGTTGCCATACGCATCGCGATCGACCGGGCCAATACGATCAATTGCATTTTGACCTGTGGTGGCGTGGCCAAAATGTGCTGCACGACTCAGGGACTTACCTGTATTTTCCGGCGGAGGGACGAGCTTGCGAAGACTATTTTCAGCTTGCGCGATCACACAACATCGTCGAGATTGACGGAACACCACCCGTCGAGCGCGTATCGCGATTCTTGTACTTTCCTTGGCCGAAAGGCCGCCTGCGCCATTTTGAGGCGGACGTCAACGGTGTTGCTTATTTCGAGGGAGAACACTTCGACTACGACCGCAAGCCATGGCGAGTGCTTTGTCGGCGAGCAATTGCCAGATTGAACGGCGACGTATGGTTGATTGTGGATGACTTGCTCGGTCAGGGCCATCACTCGGCCGTATTGCGCTGGCATTTACCCGATGTGCCGATGGAACTGGATGCCGGAAGATGCGCAATCACGGTCCAAATGCCTGTTGGCGATTGCCATTTGGCATTGCTCGACGGTTGCGAGGGACAGCAGTGCCGCTGGTCAATCGTTCGGGGACAAGTCGATTCACGGGGATTCCAAGGATTTACGTCGCTGTATTATGGCGTGCGGGAGGTAACTCCAACCTTGGAAGCCGAGGTGGTGGGGCGATTACCGATCCGCCTCATCAGCGTATTTTCCGGTGATTGGCCAATCACTTTGCAGCGCGGCGCGCGGGCGAGACAGAATGAAATTGCTGAACTAAAATGGAAGGAATTCTCGTGGCAGATTGAGTGCACCCCACCGATGCGCCAAGCCCGCCGAATCGTGGCGAACATCACCCCGCTGACAATTGACGATACCTCGCCGCGGACGCGAGAGCGAAGTAATCGATGAAGATCTTGCTGATTCACCAATCGTTCGCCTCGCCCGAAGATCCCGGCGGTACACGGCATTTCGAGTTGTTATTGCGCGCTCGTCAGGCGGGATGTAAACCCATTGTCGTTGCAGGCGCATTAAACTACCTGACCGGCAAGAACGCGTCGGAAATAACCTCGTGGGCGACCGAGCAGAATTATGACGGTGTGCGTGTATTGCGGGCCTATGCTTATCCTGCGCTGCACCGCAGTTTCGTTTGGCGAGTGCTGTCGTTCATTAGCTTTATGATTACGTCGTTTGTTATCGCATGGCGAGTCGGAAAAATTGACGTCGTCATGGGAACGTCGCCGCCATTGTTTCAGCCGATTTCGGCCTGGTTGATTTCAGTCCTACGACGCAGGCCGTTCCTGCTCGAAATTCGCGATTTATGGCCAGAATTTGCCATTGACATGGGTGTGCTTCGCAATCCTGTTTTGATTTGGTTGGCGCGGCGATTGGAAAGATTTTTGTACTCCCGCGCCACGCACTTGCTGGTTAACTCTCCAGCCTATCGCGACTACTTGATCAACAAACAGGTTCCACCGCACAAGATCAGCTTCATCGCGAACGGAGTGGATCCTACCGTCTTTGACCCCACAGCCGATGGCAAAGAATTTCGTCAACGACACGATCTGCTTGACAAATTTGTGGTCCTCTATGCAGGCGCACTGGGTGTCGCAAACGATCTCACAACGGTGATTGATGCTGCATCATTGCTGAGTCACCGCCCCGAAGTACAATTCGTGTTCGTTGGCGATGGCAAAGAACGGATAAACCTCGAATCGAAATGCCGATCGTTGGGGTTGCGCAACGTTTCTTTTACAGGTGCCTATCCCAAAAAGCAAATGCCCGCAGTCCTAGCCGCGGCGGACGTTTGCTTGGCCGTGCTGCAAAATATTCCGATGTTTACCACAACCTATCCCAATAAAGTCTTTGACTACATGGCGGCTGGCAGGGCGACCTTGCTGGCAATTGACGGCGTCATCCGCTCGGCCCTCGACGATGCCCAAGCAGGCACGTTTGTCCCACCTGGCAATCCGCAAGCGATGGCCGATGCCGTACTGTGGTGCGCCGAACATACCCAAGAAGCCAGGAACATGGGAGCGAACGGTCGCCGCTTCGTTGAACACCATTTCAATCGCGACAGACAATCGCAACAATTCGTCCAATTGATTTTGAAGCTTGCGGGCGTCAGGCCGTCAACAGAACTCGATTCCGCAGCCGTTCCGAATCATGAATCGCATCATTGTGGCCGCGAGGTCGGAATTTCAATGCTGCAGCCGCATCCGATGGCACGGTGACGATCTATGTATCGACGTTTTGGCAAACGATTACTCGATTTGGGCTTGGCTGTTCCCGGCACGGTTGCCGTTCTGCCAATCATGGTCCTCACTGCGATCGTTGTACGGGCTTGCTTGGGGAAGGGTGTGCTCTTTCGTCAACCAAGGCCTGGCTTGCATGGTAAGCCGTTCACAGTATTGAAATTTCGAACCATGTTGGACGCCCGAGATCGCGGCGGTCAACTGCTATCGGATGCGGAGCGCCTAACTTCCATCGGTCGGTGGTTGAGGGCATTAAGCCTCGATGAATTACCGCAACTTTGGAACGTCCTTCGCGGCGACCTCAGCCTGGTGGGACCGCGTCCGCTGCTGATGCAATACCTTCCGCGATATTCTCCCGAACAGGCCCGCCGCCATGAAGTGCGTCCGGGGATAACCGGATGGGCTCAGATCAACGGGCGAAATGCAATTACTTGGGACGACAAATTTCGCTTGGATGTCTGGTATGTCGACCATCTGAGTTTTTGGCTCGACCTCCGCATCATTCTACGCACTTTTTGGCAAGTCATTAAGCGAGCAAATATCAGTGCCGATTCACATGCAACCATGCCAGAATTCTTGCCGCAGAGAGATTCTTCGGCCGCAAAGGCTTCAGGATGTAGTAGGGACTTATAGAGACCGAGCCACTCGACGGCAAGCGTGGGATCAAGCAAACTAATGAATATGCGTTGCGGACTTGAAGCCATCGTCGTCGGAGCGGGAGGACACGCCAAAGTTGTCATCAGTTCGCTCAGGTCGATGGGCTGGGATATTCGTTGTGTCTACGACGACGATGAGACGAAATGGAATCAATCGCTGTTGGGGGCGCTGGTAACCGGCCCGATCGAACGATTGGATGAGAAAGATCGCCTGCCTGCGGTCATTGCCGTGGGAGATCCATTTTTTCGGAAGCGGCTTGCAAATCGATACGATCGAGACTGGATCACAGTGATTCATCCGGGAGCCCACGTGGACGACTCCGCGATCATTGGTCACGGAACAGTAGTTTTCGCAGGCACCGTAGTGCAACCAGGAGTTACCATTGGACGGCACGCTATCATCAATACATCAGCGAGCATCGACCACGACTGCCGCGTCGGCGATTACGCGCACGTTGCTCCCGGTACACATTTAGCGGGCAACGTGACGATCGGAGAAGGTGTGTTCATGGGCACGGGATCAAGCGTTATCCCCGGCGTTGCGATCGAGGCTTACTCAATTGTGGGAGCCGGCGCGGTCGTGATTCGCGACTTGCCTGCATATTCAACGGCGGTTGGTTGCCCGGCGAAAATCATCAAACAACGGTCATCGGAAGAATGCATATGAATGGCCCTACAGATATTCGCAAGGAAATCGAAGCGGTACTCTGGCGAGTCTTGGAAGAGACGGGACGCGCTGCCAAGCAGGCACGCAACGAAGACTTCCTGTTGGAACAAATTGGTTTGGATTCGCTGGACTTAGCTCAAGTTGTCGTATTGCTGGATCAGCGATTCGGGGTCGATCCGTTTCGCAAGCCAGGAATCGTCGTGCGAACGTTTGGCGATCTTGTCAAAGTCTATGCGGAAGCCATCGATCAAGATTAATGGCCGAACTTCGGCTGATGACGGCACTGAGTTTGTTAAAGGCTGGTTCAATCGAATTCCCAATCGTTTCGATTGACGACGGCGCGCGTTTTCATCCACGATCATGTACAATATCGTCATCGTCGGCGCTGGAGGCTTTGGCCGAGAAATTCGGCAGTTGGTGCCGGATTGTTTTCCTCGGGCATCGGTTCGCGTCAAAGGATTTTTGTCGAGCAATCCAAACGACCTCGAAAGTTATGAAGTGCCGGAGCCAATCCTAGACGATCCCGAGCGATATGTGCCGGCTGACAATGATCGTTTCTTGCTCGCCATTGGCGATATCGAGCACCGCCGCCAGATCGTACTCTCGTTGAAGTCGCGCGGGGCGCGGTTTCTGACTCTGATCCATCCGACGGCAACAATTGCCAAAACCGCGGAACTCGGCGAAGGCTGCGTGCTCTACCCGAACTCACTTGTCATGAATGACGCGAAATTGGGCGATTTCGTATTGCTGAATCTCCATGCTTCCGCCGGACACGACACCCGCATTGGCAGGTATTGCAACCTTTGTCCCTATGCTACGATGAATGGTTTCAGCGTATTGGAGGAAGGAGTCTTCTTGGCGACCCACTCCAGCGTCCTCCCGGGCTGCCGGGTCGGAAGTGGATCAAAAGTTAGTGCAGGGTCTGTGGCAACTCATAATGTCGGCCCTCACACGCTCGTGTTTGGGGTTCCCGGAAAACACATTTCATTGATGCCAAAGTAACAATACCGATTTACCGATCGCTGGATTGGTCCGATCAATAACCGCCGGCGGACACCAAAGCTTTCACCGATCAAAGCGATCGTACCGAATATGCCGATTCAGACAACCGTGCGGGGCTGCCATCGTCGTCGTTGACGTTCGATTATACTATTGGTTGATCGTCTGCGAATTTGTCTGACGAGTGGTGTGCAACGCTAAGCAAAAAATTCATAGTTCTTCTCTTCGATAAGATTCCCTTGTCTCGACTGCGCCCGTTGTTGACGTTTGGAACTCGGCCCGAGGGCATCAAGCTGGCCCCCGTAGTCCAGGCTTGTCGGCGCGCGGACGAAATCGAACCGATCGTTTGCCTCACCGGGCAGCACCGCGAGATGCTCGATCAAGTCGTGCAATACTTTGATCTGCCGGTCGATCGAGATTTGAAGTTGATGCAGCCAAACCAAACTCTCGCCGGATTGACGTCGCGCTGCATCGAAGGCATTGACAGTCTGCTGGCCGAGTACAAGCCACATTGCTTGGTCATTCAGGGTGATACAACCACGGTGATGGCTGCGGCCGTCGCGGCATTTTACCGCCGTGTGCCGGTGGTCCATGTCGAAGCGGGGCTGCGAACCGGCAATATGCAGGCGCCGTGGCCGGAAGAATTCAACCGCCGCGTCGCGAGTGTTGTCGCATCGCTCCATTGTGCCCCGACGAAGCGGGCTGCCGATCATCTAAGGAGCGAGGGGGCCGATTCGGCAAGCGTCCATGTGACTGGCAATACGGTGGTCGATGCACTGCTGTGGACGATGGAGCGGGAGCGAGCCAATTCCGCCCACTGGCAAGACAAGTACGGCTTCCTCGGTAATCGCCGGATGGTGCTGGTGACAGGGCATCGCCGCGAGAATTTTGGCGAGGGGTTTGCCAGCATTTGCCATGCAATTGCCGATTTGGCGGCGAGGTTTCTCGACATCGCCTTTGTCTATCCAGTACATCTCAATCCGAACGTCCGCGAACCAGTGCATAACCTGCTGGGCGGCATTGCCAACGTGCATCTGATCGCGCCAGCGCCCTATCCAGAGTTTGTTTGGCTCATGGATCGATCAACTCTCATACTCAGCGACTCAGGTGGCGTGCAGGAAGAAGCCCCGTCGTTGCGGAAGCCCGTTTTGGTGATGCGCACCACGACAGAACGCCCCGAAGCGGTTGAAGCCGGAGCGGTTGAACTCGTGGGCACTTGCCGAGAGAGAATCGTCGACCGCGTTTCGAGGCTGCTTACCGATCCGCGCGAGTATGCGATTAGGCAAATTGATCAAAACCCTTACGGAGACGGAAATTCGGCCCAGCGAATCGTCGATCTAATGCTCAATCAAGGGTGGCAGGCATGAACCATCAACTCGATTTGCAACCCTCCAGCGCTCCGATTTCCCCCGCGGCGACCTCGGTCTGCGTGATGGGCTTGGGTTATATTGGTTTACCAACCGCCAGCATTCTGGCCAATAAAGGCTTTCGGGTGCTAGGCGTCGACGTGCGACCGGATGTTGTTGAAACGATTAACCGAGGCCACATTCATATTGAAGAGCCAGAGCTCGACATTCTTGTCCGCTCAGCCGTCAACAGTGGTCAGCTCAAGGCGGCGGCCCAGCCGGAGCCGGCCGATGTATTCATCATTTGCGTGCCGACGCCGATTTGTCCCGACCATTCGCCCGACGTTTCGTATGTCGAAGCGGCCGCGATGGCGATTTGCCCACACATCCGGCGCGGCAATTTGGTCGTGTTGGAATCGACTAGTCCGCCGCAGACGACCGAACACATCGTGGTTCCGCAGGCGATTCCGCCGGAGTTGACCGTGGGTCGCGACGTATTTGTCGCCCACTGTCCAGAGCGTGTTCTTCCCGGCCGCATTCTGCTGGAAGCGGTGCAAAACGACCGCGTCATCGGCGGCATGACCCCTGCTTGTGCGCGTCGAGCACAGCAGTTCTACGAGACTTTTGTCCAAGGTCAAATCTTCACAACTAGCGCGCTGGCAGCCGAAGTGACCAAGTTAGTGGAAAATTCTTATCGCGACGTGAATATTGCGTTTGCCAATGAATTGTCGATGCTTGCCGACGGCCTAGGCATCGATCCCTGGGAGATCATTTCGCTCGCAAACCGCCATCCGCGAGTAAATATCTTGCAGCCTGGTCCTGGCGTCGGCGGGCATTGCATTAGCGTCGATCCGTGGTTCCTGGTGCATGCTGCTCCCGAACGAACGCCGCTGATTCGCACTGCTCGTGAAGTCAACGACCGCAAGCCGCATCACATCGTCCAACACGTCTTGGAGTTGGCCAAGCAATTCACCGATCCATGCATCGGTTGCTTGGGATTGACATACAAAGCGGACGTCGATGATTTGCGCGAAAGCCCGTCGCTCGAAATCGTTCGCGAACTGAGAAATAGCGTTGCCGGTCAGGTGTTGGCCTGCGACCCCTATGTTTCATCGGAGCGATTTCAAGAGTTTCCATTGTTTAGTCTGGAAGAAGTAGTGACTCGCTGCCAAATGTTGGTGCTGTTGACGGATCATAAGCAGTTCAAGGATGTGCCGCGGCGAGTATTGCAATTGAAAGTCGTGGTCGATACCCGCGGCGTGTGGCGATAATTTGAAGCTAGCCAGTCTTGTTTCGATGAAACAAATTGTCCAAAACCTTCGATCCGGTCAAACGGAAATGCTCGACGTGCCATGTCCGCGCGTAGGGCCTGGGCATTTGTTGATCCAATCGCGGGCCAGCCTGATTTCAGTCGGCACCGAACGAATGCTTGTCGAATTTGGCCGCGCAGGATTGCTGGCGAAGGCAAAGCAACAGCCGGAAAAAGTTCACCAGGTGCTCGATAAGATCAAAACCGACGGACTTATTCCGACGCTGGAAGCCGTATTTTCAAAACTCGATGAACCGATGGCGCTGGGATACTGCAATGCCGGCGTGGTCGTGGAAACTGGAGACGGCGTGCGGCAATTGGTCGCCGGCGACCGCGTGGTGAGCAATGGCCCCCACGCAGAATTCGTGCATCGGCCCGTGAATTTATGCGCGAAAATTCCGGACGCGGTCGGGGATGATCAAGCCCCTTTTGCCGTGCTGGGAGCCATCGGACTTCAAGGCATTCGTCTGCTGCAACCGGCGATTGGCGAACGCGTTGCCGTATTCGGACTAGGATTGATCGGCCTACTGGCGGTGCAATTACTCAGCAATTCGGGCGCTCGGGTATTGGGCCTCGATTATGATCGCCGCCGGCTCGATTTGGCTCGACAGTTCGGCGCCGACGTGGTCGATCTAACCGGTGACGCCAATCCGCTTGCCGCCACCGAGAAATTCACCGCCGGTCGCGGTCTCGATGGAGTGCTCATAACCGCTGCGGCAAAAGACGACAAAATCGTCAGCCAGTCGGCGCAAATGTCGCGAAAGCGCGGCCGGATTGTGTTGGTCGGCACGGTCAATCTCGAACTCAACCGTTCCGACTTCTACGAAAAAGAACTGTCGTTCCAGGTTTCCTGCTCGTATGGCCCTGGCCGCTACGATCGCGACTATGAAGATCGCGGCATCGATTATCCGTATCCCTACGTCCGCTGGACCGAACAACGAAACATCGAGGCGGTCCTGCACTTGCTTGCCGCAGGCAGACTCGACGTATCTCCGCTGATCACCCGTCGCTTGCCGAGCGACGCGGCGGCCGACGCCTACGATCTGCTGGTGAACGACCGTACCCAACTGGGGATCGTGCTGGAATACCCCAAGATTGAGTCGCCACGCGAACGCATTGTGCCAGGAGCAGCGGCACCTATGCCGCAGCCTGCGAAACCGGCTGGCTCGGTTCGAGTCGGCATCATTGGCGCCGGCAACTTTGCCCGCCGAGTATTGCTCCCCGCGTTGGCCAAGACTCCGGCCGAACTCAAAGCCATTTGTAGCGCCAGTGGCGTGACCGCCAGCCATGCCGCCCGCAAATTCGGCATTTCCACTTGTACCACCGACACGCGTGCGATTCTGGACGACCCGGAAATCAATGCCGTGGTGATCGCCACTCCGCACGATTCTCACGCCCGGCTAGCCGCGGCTGCATTGCGAGCCGGCAAACATGTATTTGTAGAAAAGCCACTTGCCATTGATGAAGCAGGCATCAAGGAAGTGCTGGAGGCCTATGATCGCGCCGATGGTTTACACCTCGCCGTGGGATTCAATCGCCGATTTTCACCGCTTGGTAGAAAAATGCGAGAGTTGCTCGCCGGCCGCAGCGGCCCGGCGAACGCTTCCATTCTCGTCAATGCCGGAGCGATTCCAGCCGACCATTGGACGCGCGATCCCAAAGTCGGCGGCGGCCGGTTAATTGGCGAAGGTTGCCACTGGATCGATTTCATGGCGTTCTTGCTGAATCAATCCATCACGCATGTGTCGGCGACGAAAATTGAAGATTGCCCCGGCGGCACTGCCGACGACACGATCACCGTAACGTTGAGATTTAGCGACGGCTCCACGGGCACGCTGCAATACATCTCCATCGGACACCGGTCGTTCCCCAAAGAGCGGATCACCGTTTTCGCTGATGGCCGCGTGCTGGAACTAGACAACTTCCGAACGCTGCGAGGCTGGGGCTGGCCAAGTTTCAGCCGCAAGCGATTGTGGTTTGGGCAGGATAAGGGACATACCGCTGAACTGTCTCATTTTATCGATCGAGTAAACCGCGTCGAAATTCCTCGGATTCAAATTGAAACAATTAAAAATATAACCTCGGCGACACTGTTAGCCGTAAAGTCGCTCCAAAACTGTGGATTGGTATTTCCTCTTAATGAGCAAATACCCACCATGGCCTCGATCTAAGTAAAAGCTTGTAAAGGTTGTATTCGAAATAGTTTTTGACGGCTGAGTCGCTAGTTCGAAGTGGGCATTGGTGGCACAACAATTCTTGCAAACATCGCAGGGATCGAAATGATCGAAATTGCACAATCCGAAAAATTCTGTCGTGTAATGGCAGAACACGGAGTCTTCAATGGCATTGGCCACATGCAATTCTATTTGAACTATGTGTTTGCTGGGGTTCAACTGGCGGATTGTCGAATGCTGGATGATGTAGCGAAAAGACAAGGGTTGCCGTTGAAATGGCTTTGAACTAAACGAGGTTCAATAATTGACAGCACCATGCACTCTGTGGATGATAAAGATACTATTGACTGTCCTGCACCCATGGCGAAGCGCAGTCGAAACCGATTCGCGCTGCCAAGCATGGACCGCAACGCAATCTGGATGCTTGCCGGCAACATCGTCTACTCCGCCGCGCGTTACATGGTCTTTGTTATCTTGGCGCAACTCGGATCAGAAAAAACTGTCGGTGAGTACCGCTATGCGGTGGCGTTTTGCTTGCCGACAATAACGATATTCCGCTTTGGGCTGCGGATCCTCGTTTCGACCGATGCGCGTCGGCAGCATCGGTTTTCAGAGTATTTGGCCTTCTCGCTGGTAAGCACGTGCCTAGCTGGATTAGTGGTTGGTGGCCTGATCGTTTGCGAGCGCCTCTCCCTCAACGGCCTCGATCTCCGGACAGCCATCTTGATTGCGTTGGTCTGTGCATGGAACGGCTTGGAATCGATCAGCGATTGTTTCGCTGGGCTATTCCAGCAGCGAGAACGAATGGATCTCATTGCCCGGTCGTTTGCTATTCAGGCCATCGCGATGACCTTGCTGCTCGCCGCGGGTCTGTATTTGTTCGATGATTTATTGATTGGCGTCATGGGGCTGATCGTAGCAGCTGCGATCCGTTTGCTGGCGTATGAAGTTCCAGTGACCTGCCGCTTGCTAACCGATTGGACGGCTGTCGCTCAGCGACCAAGGATCGCCGAAATGCGACATATTTTTTCTCAAACACAGTGGACTACGGCTCGCCAGATTGTTATCACCGGCGCGCCCCTGACGATTGTGACGTTTCTATTGGCATTCACAGAGAGTCTACCGGCCTATTTTATCGCGGATGTTCTGGGCAAATCACCGCTTGGGGTGTTTGCCGGATTATACGCATTGGCGAATGTCCAAAGCTTGTTTGTATTGTCGATTACCCAATCCATGGTTTCCAGGTTGGCTACTTATTACACAACAGGCGAGCGACAAAAATTCGCCAATGCCATCTCAAAGACAGTCTTGTTAGCAATCGGGTGCGGTGTGTTGGGATTCGGCATAGCGAGGTTCATCGGTCGACAACTATTGACGATTGTTTACAATTCACCGGCCTACGCAGCTGAAAATAATTGCTTTCAGATCCTGATTATTGCCGGTGCCGTTGTTGCATTGGGACATGTGATTGGAAGTGCCGTATCTTCAATGCGGCGTTTTCATGTTCAGGTTCCGGCGCAATTGATCAAGTTAGTGATTATGTATGTCGGCTGCGCGTTGGTCGTAGAACGATATGGCTTGGAGGGTGTAGCGTGGGTGGTCACAGTGTCGGCGACGGTCTCGCTATTGGCCTATCTATTCTTGTTTAGTTACGGTCTGCGAAGAATCTCCAGCCCGTCTGGCTTTTCCAATAAATAAGTGACTATCTCATGTCAAATGCCAGCCCGGCGAAATTAATTGCCGACCAACATTTTGCAAATGACATGGCCAAGGATGCCTATTGGTCCGAGCTTTGGGCAACCACGAATCCGAAGCAACGCCGGCCACAATGGCTTTGGAACTTGCTGAGACGCCGACGTCGGCAGATGTACGCGCGAAGTTTTCGCAAATTGTTACATCGCACGGGCCTCCAAAGTGGGGACCTGTTGGAAATCGGCTGCGCCCCAGGTGCTACCTTGGAAGTAATTCACGAAGCGGCGCCACACTTTCGGTTGCACGGGATCGACTATTCCCAGGTCGGCGTCGAATACACAAGAAAGAGATTTGCGCAGCTAGGAATTGACGCCGCTATCCATTTTGGCGACGTGTTTACAATCGAATTGCCTCGACGCTACGACATCGTGATGTCAGCAGGGGTCATTGAACATTTTCAGGATGCTGCTTCAATTGTTCGGCATCATCTTCGATTTTGTAAGCCGGGAGGGTTTGTCGTTGTTACGGTGCCGCATTTGCTTTCTCCCGTTTTTCATGCCTTAGTTCGCCGGTTCGATCCTGGGAATCTTGAGATTCACAATCTTCAGACACTCAAGTTAGAGAGGTTGCGTGAATTGTTTGTGCAGGCCGGCCTTCAGCAGGTGCAGATTGGCAAAATGGGGGCACCACGATTGCATAGTTTGGCTGCAAAAGGCAAGCAGTATGGTCGAATCTATGAGGTGCTCGCTCGGTCTTGGAATATTGTCGTTGAAACTACGCATTTTCCTCCGATTTGGCATGCTAATCTTTGGGCACTTGGTCGAGTCGCTCCCCAACTTGACGAAGCCATTGCAGATCAATTTGTACTGCCTTAAGAGCAAATCATAATGGCAAGATGGGTTCCAAGTCCGTTCGGCAATGGCACTCGCCGCCCGACAAAAAAAGATGATCTATAATTCATGGATTGCGATCTTGATTGCCAATCGGAATAACTAGTCGATATCTTTCATGTGCGGAATCTGTGGTCTTATTTTTCGCGATCCTCGCAATCGGCCAAGCAGAGATGTACTGCGTCGCATGACGGCCACGCTGCGCCATCGTGGGCCGGACGATTCCGGCGTCGAGTTGCTTGAAAATGCCGCACTGGGCCACACGCGATTGTCGATTCTCGATTTGTCGCCGGCTGGCCACCAGCCGATGTCGAACGAGGACGGTACTGTTTGGATAACGTTCAATGGCGAAATCTACAACTTTGAAGAATTACGCCGTGAGTTATCCCACAAGCATCAATTCCGTTCGCATTGCGATACCGAGGTGCTAGTTCATTTGTATGAGGAACACGGGGAGGGAATGGTCGATCGAATCGATGGCATGTTCGCCTTCGCAATCGTCGATTTGAAACAACAACGGGTCGTGCTTGCACGCGATCCATTCGGAATCAAACCGCTTTTTTATGCGATGGACGAACGGCGGCTGGTGTTCGGGTCGGAACTAAAGGCGCTATTGGCCTCAGGGGAAGTTGCTCGGGAAATTGATCTGGAGGCATTGAACGATTACTTCGATTTTCTTTGGATCCCTGCCCCGCGCACGATTTTCAAAACCGTTCACAAGCTTTTGCCCGCGCATACATTAACTCTCGACTTGCAAACTTGGAAATCGAAGACGCGGCGATACTGGCAACCCACCTATTGCCCCGAAGAGGGGCGCAATCTACAGACTTGGATCGACGAATCAGAAGCGGTTTTAAGCCAATCGGTGCGGCGTCACATGGTTTCCGATGTTCCTGTTGGAGCGTTCCTGAGTGGTGGAATCGATTCTTCACTCGTCAGCTATTATGCGTCACAACACAGTGCCGGGCCGTTGCGGACATTTACCATCGGATTTGAAGAAGGCGAATTTTCGGAAGTGGCATTCGCTCAAGAGGTTGCCAATAAAGTTCGTGCTGAGGCTGTTGTCCGCACAGTGCATGCTGAATCGATCGAGCAGTTATTCCGCATTGCGGAATTCTACGACGAGCCGATGGCCGATACTTCACTGCTGCCGACGTATGCCGTCAGTCAAGTCGCGCGCGAACATCTAAAGGTTGCTCTATCAGGCGACGGCGGTGATGAAATGTTTAGTGGCTATACCCATCACGCGATGGCCAACCAAGTAAGTCGCCTCGATGTGTTGCCACACTTCGTGCATAAGGCGGTATTCGGTTCGCTGGCACGGATTTCGCCGGTCACTTGGCGGATGCATGAATGGTCTCGTCGCTTTGCATTGCCGGCCGACGAACGACGACTTTCCATCACACGCTTGCCTGGGCGCCGGTCACAACGCGAACTGTTGTCGCCTGAAATCAGAACGCCACTCGTAGATCGCTTTTGGCATATGCGTAAGTACTTGCCGGAACTTCGCGGCTTACCACCGGTCACGCAAATGCAATTCTACGACTTGCTTTTTTTTCTTCCGAACGACATGTTGGTAAAAGTCGACCGGGCGAGCATGGCGCATTCCCTGGAAGTACGGGTTCCTTTTCTTTGCCGGGCAGTTGCGGAACTCGCATTCAGAATTCCAGAAACGGTTCGCTTTGGCAATGGAAAGCAAATATTACGCGCGCTGGTCTCACGGCACTTCGGGGAGGCGTTGGCTCGTCGCCCCAAGCAAGGATTTGGAATTCCCTTGCAGCAATGGATGCGAGACCTTGCTGGAGGGTCAAAGTGTGAGGAGTTGTTGGAGAGTTCTGTAGTTCGAAGCAGTGGGCTGCTGGACGTTTCAGGAGTTCGCCGAATGATTCGAAGCGTAGCGGAGGGTGGGGGGCGATTGCAGGTCAATCGCAGCGAAGAATTGTTCGCGGTATTTGTGTTTGTAGCGTGGTGGGAAAAATATATGCAAACGACTACAGCTTCCAGTAGTGTCTCATCCTCCTGATTAGTGGGAGAACGATCGCATTAGACTTTTTCAGCAGCCGAGGCTTGGTACTCGGCGGAGAATCTAGGGAAATGCCTCGGCATGTGATATTTTTGGTCAGCTCATTAGCCCGGGCAGGTGCCGAGCACAACGTGGCGATGCGCTGCAAGTACATGGACCAGCAGCGATATCAGCCGGAAGTGTGGCTATTTAAGACGGGTGAACCGCTCGAGAAAATCGTCCGAGAAGCTGGTGTCGAAATTCGTCGTTTTGATCGTGGTAGCAAGTTCAGCCCATTGAGCGCATTGCGGGTAGCAAGGCAAATTGCGCGCGCCAAGTTCGACTTGCTGCACGCCTATTTGCCGAATGTCGCGGTTTATGCCGCCCTAGCGAAAATCCTGTTTGGTCTGCCTCAACCAATGATCTTGCGCTGCGGCTGGAGCAGTGACCCTGGGAGGGCAGCACGATGGCGTTATGGCTGGCTGTACCGTCGCGCATTTAGTCTATTTACGGCGAACTCCTCATCGGCGGCGGAATTCTTGGAATCTATGGGAATTGAGCGCGAGCGGATTCGTATGATTCCAAATATCTACGAACTGGATTCGTATCGACAAGCCGTCGACCGTTGTCAAATTCGGAGCACGTTGGGAATTGAGGCCGATGCACCACTACTCATTTATGTCGGCCGATTATACGCAACGAAGCGCGTCGAAGATCTAATCGAGGCGGTGGCGCGATTGGCGCCAAAGCGGCCAACATTGCGGTTGATCCTTGTGGGAGACGGACCGGAGAGTCAACAACTGCAGCGGCAGATCGAGCGATTGAACCTCAATTCGATCATAAAAATGCTCGGCGTGCGAGACGACATCCCCGCCTTGCTGAAAAGCTCGGACTTGTTCGTCTTTCCTTCTGAATGTGAAGGTTCCCCCAATGCTGTGGTTGAAGCCTGCCTGGCGGGGATTCCCATTGTGGCGTGCGAGGTTCCTGGAGTTCGGGATGTGGTCCAACACGGTTCATCGGCCCTCCTAGCGCGCCCGCACAACCCGCACGATCTGGCGGACTGTATCGAGGCAGCACTGGACGATGCTGACGGGGCGCGTCGGCGCGCCGATGTCGCTCGGAGTTGGGCCGAGTCTACCTATCGAGCCGAGGATGTATTGTCGCAATTATATGGGATGTATGACGAGTTGCTGGGCGTTAGAACCTGTAACGGGCGCGATGAATCGGCCCCAACGCTTGCCGGAACTGTCCCAAAATTACAGTAATAATATCTCTTCGATAGGCGTGCAAAGACGACGGAGGAATTCAAATTCCGCCTTCTAGGCAGTCCCATTAGGCTCTCCCTCATCATATCGCGCTTTGTTATTTTTCGCCGCGTCGATTATGATGAAAAGTGACGATGACGGTTCCGATTTGGAGATGTTCATCCGTTGGCGAAGCAACCTCGCTCATTGAACTCGAGTTTTGTTGCAGTGCAATGCAAACTAGCTCTTTGCCCTATCGTCGCTCCGGCTTGAGGTTGCATGTCGACCGAGCCATTGCGCGTCAAGGATTGCTGGCGTTCCAGTTCCTGGTACTTGTCTTTGCTTTCACAACGTCGTTTGGTTGCCCAAAATTTATCGACAACGGGCACTTATGGGTTTCGGTATGGCTGTCGGTGGCAATTTTACTATCCCAGCTTATCTACCGCGCTACTGGCCCAAAGCCGATCAACTGGCTAAGCATTGATTTATTCGTGTTGTTCACGATTTGGCTGGTGCACTTCTACCATGTGATCAGTTGGTTGTTGGATTTCGTTCCAGCCGGTCAAGAATTGTGGCTCAAGAATCAAAATTCGGCCGAGGCCGTCTGCTACGCCCATCGGATTTCGCTGGCCGGACTAGCGGCGTTCGCGCTTGGATTCAATTGCTTGCGTGAAAAGTACGCAACTCCTCTGAAGCCGGAGGCCATTAATTTCGGCGCGCTGCGATCCTGGTATCGTATTGGCGTTCTTATGTTGAGCGGCGGAATCGCTGCGGGCGTGATTCTCATCGCGCTTCTCGGCAGTGAATTCTTCGACAACGCATATTCCGGTCTTGGCACAGCCGTTTTTGCAAATTACGGCCAAGCCATTCTATCCGCATTGGCTCGCTCGCTGATGGTGGCGGGTGCAGCCATTGTCGCCATCTCTGGATATCGTCTGAAATCGGGCGTTTTTCCAGGGCTTGTCGGCAGCCTCCTCTTGTTTGTGTATGTGGCGGCGCTGCTCATCGCTGGAGACCGCGACGGCGCTTACACTCCGGTCATGATCATCGCGGTGGCATACACGGAACTTGTGCGCCCCATGAAGTTTCGCTGGTTGGTCATCATGCTGGTGCTGGCAAGTGCTGCCTTGGGTGTCGCCTTCATCGCGAGAAACTCGCCTCGACGCGATCCGATTTCAATGTTGGATACGGTCATCAAGGAAGTCGATCAGTTGCGATGGGATCATGGCTTGGTCGAAGTCGGCGGCAGTTCGATGACGCTTTACGCGGCAACAAAATATGTGCCGGAATACCACGATTACTATTACGGCAAGATGCAGCTTACACGAGTTGGCGGAATTGTGCCGTTTGCCAGCAACATCATCGGTACCTTGTTGGAAGGTTACATCGACCCTCGAGAAAGAGATAGTGCGTCGGCATTAACCTATTATATCTATAAGCAAATGCCGGGCTATAAGGGTGCTTCTGGCTTAGGGACGACTTGCGTTGCCGACATCTACATGGATTTTGGCATACCCGGCGTGGCCATTGCGCATTTTTTGGTCGGAATGCTCTGTAAGCTTCTCATGCAAAAATCGCGAAGTTCCGGCTCTTTAGTATGGATGGCAGCCTATATGATGGCGGTGCCAGCGGTGGGCTATGCGGCACGTGATAGTTTGGTTTCGGTTTTGTTGCGGTATGTTTGGTGGCAGGTGGCATTGATTTTGGTGGTGGGTTTTGTTCTCGGAGTTTCCACGCGCATCGCTTCGATCGGCGCAGCGTCAAAGAGATCGGCGCGGAATCTGTACTTGCCTTCTTTTCGACCGGCTTCGATATCATGACGTGCCCCCCCCAATCCTTTGCGAGGGTGGGTGGGCCGATCGACGAAATCGTGAATTGAAACAGGATCCTCAGAGATTGTGCCGGAGTAAGCACTGTGGCAGTCGAATCTGTCAATACGAACCTGCACGACCTGCTCACGAGATCTCCGCTGCAAGAGCGGAATGGAGTCTTGGAATACGTGGTCGATGATAACGACTATTGTCAGAACTTCGGACTACAGTGGAATCATTATCGCGATATTCAAGTCGATTCTCTCTCCGGATCAAATCACTCCCACCATCGCTTCTATGCGGAAACCGGCTGGGATCCTCGCGATTTGGCGGGTAAGCTCGTGTTAGACGCTGGTTGCGGTGCTGGGCGGTTCGCTGAGATTGCTCTGGAAGCTGGCGCGCGTGTAGTCGCAATCGACCTATCGTCTGCGATTGGAGCGTGCCAACAAACATTGTCCCGGTTCCCGCGAGAAAACTATTTGCTCCTTCGAGCAAGCTTGTTTGAACTGCCCTTGCCACAAGGCATTTTCGACGGCGTTTATTCCCTCGGTGTTCTGCAACACACCCCCGATCCGTTGTTGGCGATTCGGCGACTTGCCGGTCTGCTGAAGCCTGGTGGCGAACTAGCTACTTGGATTTATTCTCGCGAAACTCGGCTGGGATGGCACAGTCTGAGGATGCAATACATGCTTCGAAAACTCGTGCCGCGCAAATGGAGTCTTGCCGCCAAGCTAAGGGCTGCAAAAGTATTGACCACGCTGGGATTTCCGGCCGGATGGACGCTTTCATGGTTCGGTCGATTTGGCCAGCGTGCTTCCAATCTCTTGCCCTACGCTGCTCGCCATCACTTGGCGCGAGGTAGTTTTCGGCGTCAGTGGGATCTCTGCGTCTTGGATACTTTCGATTGGATCGGTCCTCAATATGACCTTCCTCAAACAGAAGAGGACGTACGACGTGCAATGATGGAAGCCGGCTTGATCAATATTCGACGCACTCCTGCCTTGGGTATGGCAATTGTTGGACAGCAGCCAACTGGAGATCGACCACGATAATCAGCAACTTTTGTCAACCGGCATGGCCTACCCCGAAAATTTGTACCAGTGGTTATGAGAGTTCGGTTTGGGTAATCCAGCAGTGTTGCGGAGTGGAGGCCATAGCGGAGCAGCACCGCGAGCCGCGAATTCGACCGGGGGTCGAGTCCAGGGCTTACGCATCAAAATTCGCATGTTTCAGCACGTGTAGCAGGTAGTTTGGGTCAAATGCAGCTTTCATGCGTTTGGCTTTGGCGCCGTTCTTGGTGGTTTTCTCTTGTCGCAGGAGGCTGACCGCCAAGCGGCGGACGGTGGCGAGGTTGGCGGCGCCGTGGCGATCTTGTTGCCGACGGTCA
>JADZDJ010000295.1 GCA_020851115.1 Pirellulales bacterium | reverse complement strand
CCTCCTTTCCCCAGACTCCGAGGCATTTGCGCCACTCATTTGCCTCGCAACCGCTCGCGCGCTACCACCACCTCACCCGTCTGGATCGAATTGACTGTCGTCTTCAGTTCCCGGACAGACTCCTAGTGGCCGAGGAGGATATGTTTAAGGTGATGCTCGAACGCTGCACAAATGCAACACAGGCAAATGTCAAGTTCAGCAAACATGCTTGGTAACTCTTTAGCCGTCGGAAGTGGTTAAAAAGTTCTTGCTTCCTCCGTGGGGGCATGGTATAGTCTGGGCCGGGACTTTTCCGAGATGGTCATCAGCCGACGCGTTTTGCAGGGGAGACGTGGTCATGCGATGGCAGGTTTTTGCGCCCGCTGGGGCCTATAGTGAGGGCCCGCGCTCACAATTCGTTTTGAGGACTGGGTGGGTAACACCGATCGTCCTCTATCAGCGCCCCGCGCGAAGCAATTTCGCGCGTCTTGTCGCGACGCAAGCAGGAAAACTCTCCGACGCTTCTTACTTTGGTCTCCCATGCGCGCAAGGCCGCGCAATTTTATGGCGGTTCTGGCACGTCGAAACCGTGTCTTGTCGTTGGAAGGCAGATTCGGACCAGGGGCCACGGCGAATTGGCTGTGTCTTTTCCCGCGCCGGCGCGAGGAAAAAGATACAGGCGATACCAGCAATAGCTTGCTTTCTACCGCACGGTGGGAACGGCCGCCCCACTTCGCTAGCTCGACAATCGTCACGACGTTCGGTTAACTACTGATGGAGAAGGAATTTACCATGCTACGCCGATTATTTCTCGCCGCTTGCGTGTTCGTCCTTGTCACCCCCGCGATCGTTTCGGCCGTCGATATCGATACCATTTGGAATGGTGGCGTTGGAAATTGGAACACGGCTACCAACTGGACGCCGAATGTCGTGCCGAATAACTCGGGCGAAGACACGTATTCCGTCTTTATCGACGGCTCGAAACTGGGTGCTTCGACCGTAACGATGAACGCTAATTTGACCATTAACGCGCTAACGATCGACTTGGGTGACTCGCTGACGGTTCAGAATAGTCGTACCCTGGCTGTCGTCAACGCGATTACCAACAATGGTCTGTTGGAGATCGCGTCTGTTGGCAACAACACGATCGTGCAGGTTGGCCCTGCAACGACGCTGACCGGCAACGGCCAGGTGCTTATGGTGGATCATGGCATGAGCCGGTTAGGCGAGCAATCCGCATGCGTTCCTCATCGAACAATGGTCCCAGCCGCTCGAAAATCCGCTCCGCTTCCGCCTGCTGGATTGCGCCCGCCGATTCGTTCATGACTGGCAGCACAGACATCGCTCGCCTCCGTGAATGCTTGAAAGTTGCCCCCCTTTTGCCAAACCTCCTCCAGCAGAATAAATTTTCCACCTACTTTCCAGACGCTCACACTCGGGTCCACCGCCGTTAGGTTTCTCGCTAGACGGTCGCCCTCAAGCCCTTTATCATAGGCAACTTGCGCCGCTTCGGACGGTATTGACGGTTGATGTGGCTAGCTTGCCACCAAGCCAATCCCACTCACAAACGTATCGCACGAGGACTACTTCACGATGGCGGAACTACACTTCGACCCTCCGAAGAATCTGGATATGAGTGGCCCGTGGTATCGCGACATGCGTGGATATCACTGGTTTGTGCTTCTTGTGGCTGCCCTCGGTTGGCTATTCGATTGCTTGGATCAGCAACTGTTTGTATTGGCTCGTCCGGCGGCGATGAAAGAACTGTTGAGCGTACCAAAAGAGAAATTCACGGATTATTCAGAGGGTGTTAGGGCCGAGGTTCCGCAAGGATTGTCAGTAACTCCGCTGGACAAGTTGCTGTCGTCCGCGTCCGCTGGACTGGCCAGCACTCGTCGCGAGGAGTTTTGGGAACTTGCCAACCAGCTTCGCAGCGACGTCGCCAAGAGTACGTCGGAGGCAGACTTATCGGCGGCCGTGTCTGCGGCGAGTAGTCAACTTCAAGTTGCCGCCGATAAGAAAGAATTTGAAAACAAAGTTAACAGATACGCTCAGTATGCGACCGCGATTTTTCTATTTGGCTGGGCCAGCGGCGGATTGATCTTTGGCGTCATGGGAGATCGGATCGGCCGCGCGAAAACGATGCTGATTACTATTTTGCTTTATTCGGCATTTACGGGATTAAGCTCGCTGTCGCGCGATTTTTGGGATTTCTCCCTCTACCGATTCCTGACCGGTTTGGGCATCGGCGGCGAATTTGCCGTCGGCGTAGCACTCGTGGCCGAAGTGATGCCGGATCGCGCGCGCCCGGCGACGCTAGCGCTATTGCAAATGCTGTCCGCGATTGGAAATGTAACCGCAGCGCTGATCAACATGCTGTTCGGTGTGCTTGAGAGCGAGAATATGTTTGCGCAAGAAGGTTTGCTGGCATCGCCCTGGCGAGCAATGTTTTTGGTCGGAGCAGTTCCAGCCCTGTTGGCGATGCTCATTCGCTGGAGACTGAAGGAACCTGAGCGGTGGAAGCAGCTTAGTACCGAAGCGTCTGTTTCCAAACAACTCGGCTCGTACCGCGCACTATTCGGCAATCCGCGATGGCGCAAGCACGCGCTCGTCGGACTTGCACTTGCGTTTTCAGGGGTGGTCGGGCTGTGGGCGGTTGGCTTCTTTACTCCCGATCTAACTAAGCGAGTGTTGCGCGATCAGCTAACTCTGGCAGCAATCAAATCGGAATTTGAAACGGTGAAAAATGATCCGCAACAACAATCTGCGGTGTTGGCGCTGCTTCAAGAGTATCATGCGTCGGCCGTCGAGCAAAAGAATCACACGATGGCAGCCGACCTAGTGTCGCTGCAAGAAAAATGGCAATCGGCTGTTGCCGCTTCGCCCGATGCCGATGCCGTTCGAATTCAGAGCCTGCGCGGCAAAGTGCAAAAATCGATCGATGGCGAAGTTAATTATTGGGGCGGGGTCAGTTCGATATGCATTCAAATTGGCGCCTTCTTCGGCATGTTTGGATTTGGATATCTTGCTCAGGTCATTGGTCGAAGGCCGACTTTTGCCATTGCCTTCATTGCCGCAGCGTTGAGTACGGCAGCGGTGTTTTTGTTCCTTCGCGATTTTAGCCAGCTATTTTGGATGGTTCCGCTCATGGGTTTCTTTCAGCTATCGGTTTTCGCTGGCTATGCGATGTATTTTCCCGAACTGTTCCCGACGCATTTGCGCAGCACCGGTACGAGTTTTTGTTACAATGTCGGCCGATTTATTGCAGCCATTGGCCCACTAATTCAGGCGCAACTTCTCGGTTGGATTTCGGACATGGGCAGGTCGCCACTCGAATCGATGCGTTATGCCGGCGTAATCATGTGCTCGGTGTTTTCGATCGGCCTGTTTGTACTACCCATCGCTCCCGAAACAAAAGGCAAGCCGCTGCCAGAATAGGCGAGATCGAACTTGTCGCTGCGTTGCTGCCGAATGCTTGCGGAGTATTGCCTGCTCGCTGGTCACTGGAGGAAGTCAAACTTGGGAATTTTTCAATGGCTGCTCGAACGGCTTCAATGGCTAATTGGCCTGGCCAAGCCAGAAAACCTGCGGACTATCGTCAATCTCGGAGGTGGACCGTGGGTGAGCTATCTCATCCTGGGCGCGATCGTGTTTAGTGAAACGGGGTTGCTTATTGGCTTTTTTTTGCCGGGCGATTCGTTGCTGTTTGCTGCGGGATTCTTGGCCAGCCAAGGTGTGTTCGACATAGTCTTGCTAATCGTCACGCTATGTATTGCGGCAATTGCAGGGGACGCGGCCAACTATTACCTCGGACTGCAGCTCGAAGAGCGTGTTTTCGAGAAGGGCCGAATCCGCTTCGTCAAGCACGCGCACTTGATCGCTGCCAAAGAGTTCTACGATAAACACGGCGCAGTGGCGATTGTTTTGGCCCGCTTCGTGCCGCTGGTACGCACCTTCACCCCCTTTGTGGCTGGGGTTGCTCGGATGAGCTACCGGCAATTTGTCGTGTATAACGTGATCGGTGGCGTCGGCTGGGTACTGTCGATGACCGTGGCTGGATACTTTTTGGGCCGGATCGAATGGATCAGCGAACACTTCGAATTAGTGGTAATCGGGATTATCGCCGCGAGCTTGTTGCCAATGCTCTTTGGAGTCTATCGAGCTTGGCGACACAAGCCGTTGTTGGAAGCGACCAACTCCGCGGCAACGACCACTCCAGAAAGCTGACGCGGCTAGACAACAGTCCGATTTGTCATACAAAGCGATGATTCTTGGAAATCGGCCGGAACTTTTTGCTGCGCCGGTGGTTCCACTCTAAGTTGCAGTTAGAGATTGCACTAGATTTTCTTGGGGAGTTTTTCCATGAACCGATTTTCACTCGATCGTTCTCGTCGTCAATTCTTGGGAGGCTTGGCAGCGATTAGCGCCGCTGTTTGGACGGTGCCCGGAGCATTTGCCGAAGAGCTGATCCGCACTCCGCGGCAGACAGAGGGGCCATTCTATCCTGACAATTTGCCGCTCGACACCGACAACGACTTGCTCATCATAAACGACGACATCACGCCTGCCGTCGGCGAGATCACGCATTTGAGCGGGCGAATTCTCGATCCTTCTGGCAACCCCCTCAAAAATGTCGCCGTCGAAATTTGGCAGGTCGACAATCACGGCGCCTATTTGCATTCCGGCACAAGTAACGCCGAAAAACGCGACAAAAACTTCCAGGGTTTCGGCCGATTCACGACTGGCTCATCGGGAGAATACTATTTCCGCACGATCAAACCTGTTGCTTACCCGGGTCGAACACCGCACATTCATTTTGCGGTCAAAGTGCCAAAACGGAAGAAATTCACGACGCAGTGCTACATTAAGGGAGAACCCGGCAACGAACGCGACGGAATCTGGCGATCGATCCGCGATCCCCTGGCTCGCAATTCGGTAACGATCGATTTCACACCAATGACGGATTCCAAAATCGGCGAACTGGTGGCAAAGTTTGACATCGTCCTGGGCATTACGCCAGAAGCGTAGGAAGATACGAGCAGAGGGAACGCTCCTTCCTGCCAATGAAACCGCCAACTCAACATCGTCCGCGTATGCTGTCCCTATGGGGGCTATGTCATCGCAGGGCGGCTTGAGCGGTCGAAGTCGCAGATCGCCAGCAAGATCATGCCAGCCATCGTCGCTGCCGAGAGCAACCACCAATTGGCGCCGACAAACAGCGTGATCGAAGTTGCTATGCCGACCGCCAGCAGTGCGAGCATGAAGAACGCGTGGCAGGCCGATTGACGACGTCGACCACATTTGCCGCGCGCATGGCAGCGCACGAGCAATCCTCCGACCCAGCCGAGAATCTGAATGACTGCAAAGCCCCAAATCGCCGTCGAGTGTAGTTGCATCATGGCTGCGGTTCCTTCCGCGAGGTGTCCATTGGCCGAGCCTCTCGACCGTGGCCAATGTCTTACCATGAAAGCGAATATCGTGCCAACCGCAGTTTTTTCAACGAATAGAAAGCAATCCACTTGAATCTAACCTATTCGCTGGAAATACTTTATGCAATTCTGATTGCGGCCGCGAAAGATACAATCACGACGATTGGCAACGCAAATTGCCGCGATTTTGCAATTTATTCAATCGGAAAAGTCTAACTTTACTGGTTGCGAACCGCTACGAAGTGACCGACCAGAGGTTACGCACCGCCGGGTTCTACAAGGCATGCGACTCTCAAATCATCCGACCACTTTCGCAAGCACGATCCAACGACTCCGCACCCCCATACCAAATCCAACGCTGGATTGTTCTCCTGATCGTCAATATGGCTGCCTAAAAAGTTGACTCAACTACAACGAGTTCAAAAAGTAAAGTAACCTAACCGCCGCCGCCTCGTCCGCCGCGGAAACTGCTTCCTCGCCCGCTTCGGCTACCATTAAATCCACTGCGACCGAAGCCGCCGAATCCACCACGGTCGAATCCACCACCGGGCATGAACGCAGGGAATTGTCGTTGATTATCGCCGCCGCGCTCGCTGCGGGCCGATGAATCGGACCAGCGGTTACGGTCGCGCGAATTGTTCGCTCGCGCGCTTGGTGCGCCGGCCGAAGCTGTTTGAGCCTGTTCGCCAAGGATTGACACGAGAGCCGCCTTGACCGAATCAGCGTTGGTGCGTTTGAGCGTAACGACCTTTGTCGTCTCGCGCGAAGCGTCGGACGGTCGATCGAGCTGTGCCACCAGCGATTTTACTTCGTTGAACAGCGGATCGGAAGCAGCCACCACGATGGCATTGTTTCGCTCGTCGACGCCGATCGACATTTTCGGCAATTGCTCTTGCTCTTGCTGCGACTGGCCGCCACGGCTGCCTCGTCGACCGCCGCCCCGCAGGGCTTGCAAGAACTCCTGTGGCGACGGTTGTCGCTGGCTAGGCGCAGTCACCATTCGATCTTGGTAAACTTGCTGTACCACATCGGCGACAGTTTTGGCACTGGTGAACTGCACCGGAATCAATCGCGGTGCGGGAGTGACCGCAATATCTTCAGGGCTGTTTTGTTGATCGAGAATTTTCCACAACTGTTCGATCGTTTCCAGGTCGGTGGGACTGGCGTTCACAAATAGCGCATTGAGTCGAGAATCGGGAATAATTTCGATGGGGCCATTCTTGCTGCGCACCGTAGTCGGCTCGCTCGATTCGCTGCCGCCCAACATGTTGCCGATTAGGCCGCCGGCAAAGTCGCCGAACATGTTGCCAGCGATGTCGCCGACCAAATCGCTGCCGCCACCGCCACGAGTGACGCCGCCGGCAAGGATCTGCTTCAGCGTCTCGGCCACCGCCGGTGCCTTGGCGTACTTGCAATAAAACACAGTATATTTTGGCGCGCCGCTGATCTGTCGGCTGGCCAGTGCCGTGATAAGCTTTTCAAACTCATCGAGCGCTTCTTTGTCGTCCGATGTGATTAGCAATCCGCCGGGTCCTGGGACAACGACAATCGGCGCGCCGCGAACGCTGCCGCTGGAGGATTTTTCGGTCGATTCGCTGTTTATCACCACCTTTTCATCGTGCGCCGTCCGAGCGGCCCCTTCGCGGTCGGCGGCGTTCTGCTCTGAGATCTCGGTCGGTTGGCTGGCAAAAAACACTCGCACCGAAGGAAATTTGGCCGGAAAAAGATAAGTCGAGCGATCGGCCTTTCCATCTGGCTTTGACGGAGCTCCGGCGGACGGCGTCGAGATTGATGGTGCGGACTCAGGCCGATGGCCCGGAACTATGCGGCGGGTTTCCTTGTCGGGACCGGTTTCACGCGGCGGCACAGTATTGCTGGAACCAGCGTCCAGGTTGGCCGGCATTGTTCGATCGGCCGTGGATGGGACCAAGGGAATTTCAAAGGAACGGGCTTGCTCAGGACTGGACGATTGCGGCGGCGCATCGTTTGTCGGCTTGATTTCCTGGATCGAATTCGACGGCGTCACAATACGAATCTTGTTGCCGTGCCTGGCCACCCAAATTTGCTGCATGGCTTCGATGGCCGCTTGGGCTTGCCGCCCGGTGAGCGGAATGATTCGCATCTTGCCGCGGTCTCCTTCGTCCTTCGCAATTTCGCGGCCTTCCATTTTATCGACCATCTCGCGGATCTGCGTGATTTGGGCCTCGGTGCCGCGCACCAGTAGTTGACGCAGGCCTGAGTCGGCCTCCACTTTGGGCGCGAGCGGCGAACTGTCTCCATCCGCTTGAAACAACTTTGTGACCGCAGTTTGCGCTGTAGCAGGATCGACGTTGCGCAGTTGAATCACTTCCAGCCGCTTGCCGTCGCGCTGCAACTGATCGAGCGTAGCCCGAATTGTCGCGTGTTGGCTGGGCCGAGCGTACGCATAGACGTTGCCAGTTTTTGGGTCGATGTCGAGCCGCACGTCTGGCAACCCCGCCATCAATGTTTGGAGTACTTTGAGCGCTGTGGCCGAATCGGCCGAAGAAATGGCATATGTTTCAAATTGTGGCTGTTCGTAACTCGCCGAATTGTTGCCGCGTCCTTCGACATCGAGCATTTGAATGATTTCGTCCACGCGGGCCAGCTTGTCGGGTTTACCCGTCGCCAGCAGCCGGCGGCCGGCAGCATCGATGACCACGCGCAAGCTGCCGTCTTCGGTCGCATTGCGATCGGTAGGAATGCCCATCAATTGTTTGATCGTGGCTAAAACTTCGTACGGCGCGGCGTATTTCAATTCAAACGGGCGCAGATCGTCGCGGCCCAACGCCGCAGGGCCATCGGCGCGTTCGAGCACTTGCTGAATCGTGCGCAGGCGACCGGCGGTCTCGGTAACTTCAATTTGTCGGGCTTGCGGCAGCACCAGCACTTTGCCGTAAGCTTTATCCGCCATTCGATCGACGACTCGCTCGGCTTCGTCGGTCGAGAGGCTATGGACGGCGAATACGGTGCTGACGATTTCGTTTTTGCCGCGCTGTTGAAGCTCTTCTAGTGAGACCGTGGGAATGAGCGCCGTTGGTATCGCGCCGCCTTGAAAGTTCACCAGCGTCAGCATCCGATCTTTGCGAACCAGCGTGTAGCCCTTGGGGAGCAGGACGCCGTTGATAATGTCGATCACTTCGGGCAGTTTATACGCGCGAGTATCGAAATAGTTAAAAGTGCCGGGAGGGGGCGCATCTATGACGAGCGATAATTCGGCCTGCTCCGCCAACCACTCGAGCACGTCTTTCCAAGGTTGGTGATGAAAATTGAAGCGGTATTCGTCGCTCGGGCCGCCGGACGATTTGGCCGTGACGGGGAGCGGTGTCTTCGGAAGATCCGGCGCGCCGGAGACAGGCGACTTCTCGGCCGATTTTTCGACGGCGAAAGTGGTCGCTGTCTCCCCTGCCCCTACGGGCGCGCCGGTGATTTGAAGCCAGGTGTTGCGTTGTGCGGACGTCAGCACTGCGGCCAATTTGCGTTCAAATTCCGCCCGAATTGCCTGGGCGCCATTGCCGCTGGTTTTCAATAGCGCATCGTCTCGCTGTCTGATTAGATCGACAATTACGTCCCGTTGATCGACCTTGATTTTCAGTTTTTCGGAAATCTGAGTCTCGGCCAGTGCCGCCAGGCCGCTGCGTGCCAGCCGAAGCTGCTCCAGTCGCTGTCGCTGAACTTGAGAGAGCAGGTTTAGCCCCAGAATCTCCGATTCTTCGCGGAAGCTTCGCAATCTGGCATCCCGTTCAGCAGCTGGCAAGTCTTTGATTTGGTACGACAACTCCAACGCATCCGCTTCTCGTCGATCGATCAGCTTCGCCAATTTTTCGTGGACATCGTCCGAGAGGCTCAGTTCCGTCGCTACGTTGGGCTCGCTGGCGATTGATAGGACGCCGACAATTGTGGCATCGGCCGCGCGTGCGTCATGCAAATTTGCAAGCCCGACAAAGCCGATCAAGGAGGCCACTATTTGGACAGTCCGAAAGCTCTGCATGACGGCTCCGTAGAACTACTGATTTACTGGTTCAAACGATGAAAACACGATCTTCTCCTACTCTTCACCTCTGGCAAGTTTAAAACTCTGCAAGTTTAAAACCATTTTCGGCCAACGCGGACTTCCGCTCGCTGCGAACTTGGCAATCCGCTTCCGGTGAGAGCCGACGACGCGAATCTTGACCAGCGGCCTTTCGTTACGCTCCATTTCAGTATAGTCGAAATGCGGCCGGTTTCGGAGCAGTTCGTGGGTCGAGGATTCTTGCCTGATCCAAGCAGTTTCGGGCACGAATGCCTGCGATGTGTCTATATTGCCTATTAAACCATATAACCCCGGATGCTTGGCCAGGTTGCGTAGGCATAGGCTATTTTTGAAGGGGGCACACGGCAGCGTAAGGCAGCCTGCCCAAACTGATCTACCTGGAGATCGCCCTATTAGAATTACGACGCCAAACCGGGGGAAAAGCTTCGAGTCTCAAGAACGAGACCATGCTAGCAGAGTTTACAGATTCGGTGATCGAGACGATTCAGAATGAGACTCGGAAGCTGACGGGCTTTCGGCGGCGGGCCCGCAATACGAAGGTTAAAAAATTCCCGAGACCGACGCCCTCTTTGAGCATTTGTGGCACGTCCATACCCAGGCTGCCGGAAATCATGAAACGCTCCGCGTTTTGCTGGACTCCAAGGCCAAGTTAAAAATCAGCGAGTTCTCGCACCCAGTTCATGAAGCGTCTGGTGGAGTTCTCGGATCGCCACCAACGGACGCTACCGTTTGCCAACGATCCTCCCGATCACCGCAAGTACAATCCGGTCGAACGCTGCTGGGGGAGTCTGGAAAACCCCTGGAACGGCATACGACTGGCATCGGTAGACGCGGCCCTGCACCGTGCATGCACGATGACCTGGCGCGGAATTCGCCCGCCGGTGCATTTGCTCGACGGCCTCTCCGAGACCGGCGTTCGGCTCACCAAGTCCGCCTTCCGTCCCTTCGCCACGCGACTGATACGTTCCTCAACCCTTCCCAACTGGAGCGTTGTCATTCAGCCAACGCAGTGGGTCATTCTTTTTCAACTGGTTGCCTGACCCGAGTTACTCCTGCCGCTACATCATCCTCCGGTTCGCCGGACGCCGGCAGTGTAGGCGATGGGAAATCACACCATTTGAAGGGGAAATCTTGGTCGGAGCAGGCTATTGCAACGCATGGAACTTCGCCGCTGACTGCCTGGAGGACATTGAGAATCAAAGAGCGGAACAAGTGTCGGCCAAAATTCGCGACATACCTCTTGCAACTGATTCTCAATATCATTAACATTTCTTCCGTGATAGTAAAACGAAAAACAGGATACGCTCAGAGTTGTGCATCGATCCCACCCAGTGAGAAAAAGGCAATGTCCAATATCAATCGGCCGCTTGAAACCAAAGCCATCAAGCTCGGCACACCGGACAATCGCCGGAGCGCCAGCGATATCCTGGATTCCGCAATCCACCGTGATTCCAGTTGCGGCCAGCAATGGTCGGCGAGAGCAATCGTTCACAATTCCAATAGCAATTGGACCATCTGCACGATTGGCTTCTGGTCTGCCATTGTCGTTTTTATGGGCCTGGTTTTCGGTTGCCAGCGCGTTGATCCTATGGCAGCGACAGAGAAGGGCCAGCGACACGTTGACTCGAATCCTGGCGAGTCGACAGCCGTACTGATTGTGTGTCACGGATCGCATTCACCTCAGTGGCGCAAATCGTTGCTGGCAGTAGAAGAGAACGTGCGTGGCAACATTCTCAATTACAATCATATCGGGGCGCTTCGATTGGCTTTTATGGAATATAGCGAACCGTCGATTGCCACCTGCTTGAGGCAATTCGATGAGTTGGGCTATTCCAAGGTCTTGATCGTCCCTCTGCTGCTTACGGTCAGTTCTCATTCGTTCGACGACATTCCGAGCATCGCGGGATTGAAGGAGGATCGTGCGACAGCGGAGAAGCTTAAGCTGGAAGGCATCGAAATCTATCAGGCAAAGGCCCAGGTCGACATCGCGCCACTACTCGACTTCACGGATATTCTTGAAAAAAACGTCATTCGTCGCGTGAAGGCAATGAGCGAGAATCCGTCTGACGAAGGCGTTGTGTTGGTGGCGTACGGCGACGAACAATACGACGAAGAGTGGACACATCTGTTGGAACACATCGGTGGCACGCTCCAGAAGAAGCTCCAGATCGATACCTGCCGGTTCGCGTGGTGTGGTCATATTGCTCGATACAAGTCTGAGCCGACGGAAGTGGCGATCAAACAGGTATTGGAAAAGAAAAAAAACGTAATCCTGATCCCGGTGCTGGTGGCAGTGGATGAAGCGTTCCAAGGGCGCATTATTGGCGGCGCGATAAAGAATGTCGATGCCGGCGAGCGAGTACGATATCGGCACGATGCCATACTCCCAGACGACAACGTCGAACAGTGGATCATCGACACCTGCCAGGGTGATGAGCGTAGCGACGACGTTTCAATTAGCGGCAAATAGCCTTTGGCAGCCTCGATGCCCTTTTTTTAACAAGAAAAATGAGATTTCACAGGCTGAATAATATTGTTCATCGCGATTTCGGTTACTTCTTTGCGGGAACAACTCTGATCTACGCGATTTCTGGATTGGCGGTTAACCACGTCAACGACTGGAACCCCAGTTTTGTCGTCCATCGGGAGCCGATTCAGACAGCGGCGCCAACGAAACGCTCAGAGGTCGACGATGATTGGATCAAGAGCATCCTTGCATCACTTCGTGAACAGCGAAGCTACCGCGGCCACGATTTTCCTTCCGACGGCAAAGTGAAAATCTACCTTGAAGACGCTTCCGTCTTCATTAATCTCGCGACGGGAGTTGGCGAGTATGAGGTAGTCAAACGGCGACACGTGCTCTACCAGTGCAATCGCCTTCATCTTTCACCCAAGAGCGCCTGGCTGGTTTTTTCCGATCTCTTCGCTGCCAGCTTGATCGTCGTCACTCTGACGGGCCTTTTCGTCCGCAAGGGCAAATATATCCTGACGGGTCGCTGTCTAGCATTAATGACTGCCGGAGTGCTCGTGCCCGTAATATTTATGCTGTTCGTTTGATGGCCCATTTCGCAACGCTGAGTTGGTGAAGCGGGCCATCGCAACCAGCAGCGGATGCGGACCGCGATTTCCACCTGCCAGAAACAACACCGCAACTTCTTCTCCTTCCTGCATACATCCATCGCGGCTACACTGCAAGGTCAAACTGCCCCAACCCTGCTTACGGTCTAAGGCAGCCAGCAAAAAATGACCTACCCGAAGATCGCCCTTTTTGATATTACGACGCCAAACCAGGGGGAAGGATCTCAAGTCTCAAGGACGAGACCATGCTGTCAGAACTTACGGATTCGG
>JADZDJ010000294.1 GCA_020851115.1 Pirellulales bacterium | reverse complement strand
TCACGGGTTTGCTGCGCGGCCAATTGCTCGATCGGCTCGACGATGTGGATTTGCTGGTGACCACCTATGGCACGTTGCGGCGCGACATCGTCAAGCTTGGCAAGATCCCGTTCGACTATGTGATTCTCGATGAGGCTCAGGCGATCAAGAATGCCAATTCGCAGTCGGCAAAGGCCTGCCGCTTATTACAGGCCGAACATCGTTTGGCGATGACGGGCACGCCGGTGGAAAATCACTTGGGTGAGTTATGGTCGCTGTTTGAGTTCCTTAATCCAGGCATGTTGGGTCGCTCCAGCAAGTTGCTGTTGTTGGCCGGAAAACCTTGCGGCCCGGATGCCGACGCGCTCGAATTGCTGCGCAAGGCGCTCCGCCCCTACCTGCTGCGCCGTACCAAGAAACAAGTGCTGCGCGAATTGCCGGAAAAGACCGAGCAAACGCTGTATTGCGAGTTGGAAGGAGCAGAACGGAAACGATACGACGAGCTGCGAGATCATTATCGCGCCAACCTGCAGAAGCGCATTGAGGAAGTCGGTATCAAGAAAGCCAAAATGCACGTGCTCGAAGCTCTGTTGCGGCTGCGCCAAGCCGCCTGCCATCCCGGTTTGATCGACAAGCAGCGCAAAGGGGAAGGGAGCGCCAAATTAGATTTGCTCGTCGAACAATTGCAAGAGATCCGCGACGAAGGGCACAAAGCCCTTGTATTCTCGCAATTTACGAGCTTTCTGGATGTCGTTCGCGGCGCGCTCGATCGCGAAAAAATCGCTTATGAATACCTCGATGGCCGCACGCGCGATCGTCAAGCGCGCGTCGAACGGTTTCAAACCGACACGGGCTGCCCGCTATTTCTCATCAGTTTGAAGGCCGGCGGCCACGGCCTGAATCTGACGGCCGCCGATTACGTGTTCATTCTGGACCCTTGGTGGAACCCGGCCGTCGAAATGCAAGCGATCGACCGCGCTCACCGAATTGGCCAAACGAAGCCCGTATTCGCCTACCGGCTGATCGCCCGCAACACGGTAGAGGAAAAAATCGTCGAGATGCAACAGCAGAAACGCGAACTGGCCGAAGCGATCATCGCGGCCGACGACCGCTTGTTGGCGAATCTGACTGCGGACGACTTGCGGCTGCTGTTGAGTTGAGGCGTTTTCTTGCCGCCCTGCGAGATCCGCGAATCCGCATGGAATGTCTTCAATTCCGCGCTGGACGTCTACCACGGACGGATCGTGATTGCGCCGCTGCTTTGGCTTCCGCCGCTTTCCGTTTTCCGCGATTTTCGGCTTGGCCGGTAAGCTCGTAGAGGAAGCGGCTCGGTTCGGTGGGGCGCGGTTTGCCCCATTTCATTCGCGCCAGCGCCATGGTCATCGTCAAGCGGTCGCGAGCCCGCGTGACGCCGACGTAGCATAGCCGACGTTCCTCGTCGATCGCCTTCAAATCGCCTTGCTTCTTTTCGGCATCGACCGATCGCTGATGCGGCAGCAATCCCTCTTCCATGCCTACCAGATAGACGTGTGGAAATTCCAGCCCCTTGGCGGCGTGCAGCGTCATCAGCGCGATGGCGTTGCGATTGAGCTTCGATTCTTTGTCCCCTTGCTCGTCGCGCTCGCCCAAAACGATTTCGTCGAGAAACGTTCGCAGCCTGGGCTGCTTCGCGCGCTTTTCGTAGGAGCCTAGCGAGTTGATGACTTCTTGCACCGACGCCCAGCGCGCCTGCTGGTCGGCTTCTTCAGGGTATTGGCGGGCCAGTTCGCCATGATAATTGATGTGAGCGATAAGGCTCGTGGCGATGTCCACCAGCGAATGGTGGGAGCAATCTCGATCCATCTGCTGGTCGTGAACCCCTTCGCCTGCTTGCTGGATCTCTGCCGACCCTGCCTGAATCTGTCGGCGAAGGGATTCGTCTCCCGTGGCGATTCGCTGCCGAAAGCCTTCCAGCATGGTACGAAACCGATGCACCGCTTCTGCCGCCGCCGCGGTGATCTTGCCTCCGACCGTCGCTTCTGGCAGCACTTCCCAGAGCGGCTTGCCTTGCTGAATTGCCCGTTCCAACATTGCGCCCACCGTTGCCTGGCCGATGCCGCGAGGAGGCGTATTGATGATTCGCAACAGCGACGGCTCGTCGCATGGGTTATCGAGCAGCCGCAAATAGGCAAGGATATCTTTGACTTCACGACGATCGTAAAACGATTGCCCACCGATGAGCACGTAGGGCAACTTCAGCCGCCGCAGTTCCATTTCAAAGGGCCGCGGCTGCTCGTTCGTGCGGCACAAGATGGCCACATCGCGCGGCTGGGTGCCGTCGAGGAAACGCCGCTGAATGTCGGCCGCCACCTGTTCCGCTTCATTCTGCTCGTCCTTGCATTGCACGATCGTCGGTCGATCGCCACCGCAGCGAAAGGGGCGCAACACCTTGTCGTGCCGAGTTTTGTTGAACGCGATCAAACGGTTGGCGAACTCGAGGATCGCTTCCAGGGTGCGGTAATTGTCTTCAAGCCGCACAATTTTGGCCTCCGGCCAATCGTCGTGAAACCGCAAAATGTGTTCGACTTCAGCTCCCCGCCAGCCGTAGATCGATTGATCGTCGTCGCCGACGACACAAAGATTTCGATGGTCGGACGCTAGCGCCTTCACAATCCGATATTGACTGCCGTTGGTGTCTTGGTATTCGTCGATCAGCAAATGGTTGAAGCGAGCGGCCTCCGTCCGCCGCACGTCGGGGAACTTCTCGAATAGTTCGCCGACGAGCAGCAGCAGGTCGTCGAAATCGACCGCGCCGGCAGTCTTCAATGCCGTTTGATACCTGCGATACGCCGACGCGGCCAGATGCTCCTTGTCGCTGGCCGCGATTCCGATGGCTTCCTCCGGTCCGATCGCCGCGGTTTTCCAGCGGCCGATGAAGTAGAGCAGATCACCGGGGCGGAGGGCTTCGTTGCCGACGCGAATTTCTCGCAGCGCTTGTCGCGCCGCTCCTTCCTGATCACCGCGATCGAAAATCGTGAACTGCCGCGGATAACCCAAGTGCTGAATTTGACGCCGCAATATTCGTACGCAAAGCGAATGAAACGTCGATATTTCGGGCTTCGTCTTAAAACGCTTGCCGAGCAACTCGGCAGCCCGCTCCTGCATTTCGCCGGCTGCTTTGTTGGTAAACGTCACCGCCAAAATTCTCTCGGGCGGCGTGCGGTGACGAATCAGGTTCGCGATGCGGTAGGTCACCACACGAGTTTTCCCCGTGCCGGCGCCAGCGAGTACCAGCAGCGGCCCGCTCAGCGATTCGACGGCTTCGCGCTGCGATGGGTTGAGGGACATGGGCCGAAGTTTACCGACCCAGACGGCTGATTGTCTATCGCCCAACAGCCTCGCATGGACTAACTCTTCGCCCGCACAAACGTCAAACCAGGATCGGACGGTGGCGCACCGCTCAAATTGAACTGCCACTTGTCGGACCCGAGAGATTTGACAATGCCGCCCATCGAGCCTTGATCGGCGGTTTGCAGAGCTAATTGATCGCTGGTTGAGGCAAGATCGCCCTTCATTTCAATCGGCGACTTTCCTGGCTGAATCGCTTTCCAAGTAAACTTTGAATCGTCGGTAATCGTCAGGTCGATCGTCGTGCCGCTCGCTTTGGCTTGCCACTTGCCGACGAGGTCCGTCTGGGGAGCATTTTCAGCGGCCAATGCCGATTCGGGCGCAGGAGGTGCGGTGGGCGTTGATAAGGCATCCAACATTCGCTTGGCCGTGGAATCCTTTGGTTGATTCTTGACGACCACTTTCAGAGCGTTGACGGCGCTGTCTTTGGAATCGAGTACGAGATATTGGTAGGCCAAGACGAAATAGGCGGCCGCGTCGTTGCGATGGTCGCGACAAAATTGCTCCAGCTTGCGCAGTTGCGACTCGTAGTCTTTGGGGTCGCCGTACAGGCTGCTCATGGTTGTCCAGTCCATGCCGGGGGCCGACGACAAAAATGAATTCAAAGCCGCTGCCGCTGGCGTGTATTCACCCAGCGCAAACAGCGTGAGCGCGCGTACTTCATGCACTACCGGATCGCCGGGCAGCTTCTGCAGCGCCTCATCGAGCTTGCCCAGCGCGGCGCGATAGTCTCCCGACTTGAACTGCGCTAGACCATCGTCGAAAAGCTTTAATGCCTCGTCCGATTCATGTGGTGGTGCATCTGCCAGTGGCGCGGTCGTTCCCTCACCGGTGTCGGCGGGAGCGTAGTTACTTACCACAACCGGCTGCGAGTAGTCGTAGGGCACGGTCGCGGCCGCCACTGGCTCAGCATAGTACGGATTGTAGTAGTTCGAACCGTATCCCCAGCCGCTTGTCCATGCGCCAAGCCCCCAGCCTGCAGCGCCCCACGCCAGCGGCGCATACCAACTGCTTCCCCAGTGGCCGTTCCAACAGCCGTTGTACCAGCCGTGATGGTCGTTAATGCAGTTGTTGTGCCAGTTGCCGGCCCAGCCATTGTTGCCCCAGCCCCAGCCGGGATTGTTCCAATTCCCATGATCCCAACCCGGCCGATTGCCGACGACGTTGCCGCCGCCGATGACGGAATTACCGATGTTAATATTGCCGTTATTGATGCCTGGGCCGCCCGGTCGGTTGGGTCGATTTCCGCCGCCGCCAATGATGGGCCGATCGGGTCGATTTCCGCCGCCTCCTGGTCGCAGGCCGCCACCGGGCCGATTGCCATTTCCAATCTCTGGCCGACCTCCGCCACCGGGCCGATTTCCGCCGCCGATGCTCGGTCGATCCGCGCCTCCTGGTCGATTCTCGCCAATGCCTGGCCGATTGGCCGCCCCCAGGCTCGGTCGATTGGCCCCCGGGCTGGGGCGAGCAATTCCAGGCTGATTGCCGATACTTGGTCGAGCGTTTGAAGCAAGCCCACCACTTGGAAGCGAAGGTCGGCTGGTCGGCCGGACATTCGATGGCGGGCGCACCGAAGGTCGAGCGCCAGCCGCCGCGTTTCCAGGTGCCCTGATGGGCTGGTTAATACTCGGACGGCCTCCGGAAGGGCTAAAATTGCCTGCCGACGGTCTTGACACGTTTGGGCGAGACGAGGCACTGGGCCGAGATGCGTGCCCCATGGATGGCCGGTTCATATTCGCACTGGGGCGCGACATCTGTGGGCGCGACATTCCGCCTCCCATGGATCGTCCACCGCCGCCACCGACGTGCCCCATGGATGGTCTAGCACCACCCCCTCCTGCGCGTCCTCCACCACCACCTCGGCCGCCTCCACCCCGCGCGCTGGCTTCAAAAGTCCACGCCAGCATGCTGGCAGCCACCATTACTGTCGCCAAACAGAATTTGATTTTCGTGTACATGGTGAATTCCTCCATCGTCGCCGGTCGCTGTTACTTGGCGGCTGCCGGTGAACGGCGCACGACGGTAACTTCAAAATCAGGCTCGTGGTTATCATCGACAATGCGGTCGGCACCGGTAATCGTAAAGCGATTGTTGTCGGCGATCGTGACGGTCATCGTCGCCGATGCGGTTCCGCCGTCCGGATTTACCGACGAAGACTTGATCACAATATCGTCATCGGTGACCGTCCAAATTCCTTCGGCAAATCCGCCATCCGCATCGAATAGCCACGAGCGAATCTTGCCGATCGACGGATCCCAGCCGATGCGCTGCGTCGATTTCCGCGGCGAGCCTTGCTTGGGATTGATCTGATAGTTGACGAGCAAATAATTCTTGTCGTCCGACCAGCGATAGGAGATCGAAACTTTGGCGTCGGCCCCTTCGTTCATCCAATCGCCAACAAGCCAAGCAATGCTCTCGAGACGTTCGTGCGGCGTCGGTACGGGATCGTCGGCAAAATCGCGGAACGAGGCCAGTTGCCAGCCATGCTCGCCTTTTACCCAAACCGAAAGGTATCGAAACTGCGATTTGACCGAGCCATCCTTGGTGGCGATGGTGCGAGTTCCCTCTTCAATGGCGACCGGTCCAACCGGGCGAATGGACTCGATGTCTCGCGTCAGTTTTGCACCCGGAAATTTCTCAAAGAACGTCGTCAACAAGTTCTTGATCTCCGGCTGTCCTTGGTAGACGGTTCCTATTTCGTCGATCAATTCTCCTGTGGGTGAAAACGTGGCCGACAGTTCGTCGACCTTGCCGGAGTTAAAGGCCGTAGTCATGCTCTCGGAACGCTTGCGCACGGCGGCGATGACGGCCTCGTCTTGCGAGTCGGCTGCGCTAGCGACCGACGCGGCGATCAGCAAACCCAAGCTCATCAAAGTCGAAACATGCAAACGAATTCTCATGGCGATGTCCTCACATTCAGAACGCCGATTGTATTGACGATTCGAGCCGCTACTGCGCGACATGAATGACGTACCTCGATAAGAACTGTCCAATGAACCTGCAAAGACGCAACGCTCGCTGCCTCACTTAGATTTCGCAGCAAAACGCTCTTCCTGGCAAATCGATCACGCGGATCGGAGCTTCAACCGACCGTCGCTCGCCGGTGCAACAAAGCCATTTGCTCCTGGCGAGTAGTGTGAGTCTACAGCGAGGTGCAATGGAACGCAACTATTTCGATGGAACGGCCTGGACCGATCGGTTTTTCAATGATTAAGCAACGGCTCGATGTGCGTCTCTGGTCCACCTTCGCAAAAGTGTCGGACGGAGATCTCCATTGGCCCAGTATGGCAGGGCAGCCTGCCCTACCCTGCTTGTCGGTTTGATTCCTCCTCGCAACAATGAGGAGGCTCGCGAAGCCTTTTTTGCCAGCTTTTCCCATGCTCGCCAAACTTCACACATTTTCGCTGCTTGGCATTGATGCGGTGCCAGTGGAGGTGGAAGTGGATGTTTCGCCGGGAGCGCTGCCGAAAATAGTGCTCGTGGGTTTGCCGGAGGCGGCGGTCAAGGAGAGTACGCACCGCGTGGAGCGCGCGATGGTGAACAGCGGCTTCCAGCGGCCGCACGATAAGATTGTGATCAATTTGGCCCCGGCGGAGCTACCCAAGAACGCCGCTTCGTTCGACTTGCCGATTACCCTGGGGATGCTATCGGGTAGCGGGCAGATCACATCCGATAAATTTGAAAAGTATGCCGTGGTCGGCGAGCTGGCGCTCGATGGCGTGACGCGCCCGACGAAGGGGGCGCTGAGCATGGCCATGGCGGCAGCGAAGCAGCGACATCTACGCGGAATCGTTGTTCCAGCCGAAAGCGCTGCGGAGGCTGCGGTAGTCGAGCAAATCGAGGTGATTCCGGTCGCCAGCTTGGCGCAAGCGGTGGCCTTCTTTGCCGGCGAGATCGACATCGACCCTACGCCGCCGCGACTGGATGAATGGTTTCAGCACTACGCAACTTATGAGGTCGATTTTGGCGACGTACGCGGACAGGAGATGGCGAAGCGTGCAATGACGATCGCGGCCGCCGGATCGCACAACCTGCTGATGATCGGCCCTCCAGGTTCTGGCAAGACGATGCTCGCCAAACGCGTGCCGACGATTTTGCCGAAGTTGACCCCTGCGGAGTCGATCGAGACGACGCGGATCTATTCCGCGATGGGTTTACTCAAGCCCAACCAGCCGTTGCTGGCGACGCGACCCTATCGCTCCCCACACCACACGATCTCCAACGCTGGGCTTGTGGGTGGCGGCAGTGTGCCTACGCCGGGTGAAATCTCTTTATCGCACAACGGCGTCTTGTTTCTCGATGAGCTTCCCGAATTCAACCGCTCGACGCTGGAAGTGCTGCGGCAACCACTGGAAGACGGCACGGTCACCATCAGCCGGGCGCTGTCGGCCAACACGTTTCCGGCGGACATCATGCTGATCGCGGCGTTCAATCCCTGCCCGTGCGGTTACCGAAACGATCCGCGCCGCGATTGCCATTGTACGGTGCCGCAAATTGAACGGTATATGAGCAAAATCAGCGGGCCGCTGTTGGATCGGATCGACATTCATATCGAAGTTCCGGCCGTGCCATATCAAGAATTGTCCGCCACGACCGCCGGCACCAGCAGCGCTCAGATGCGAGAACAAGTCACGCAAGCGCGAGAAATTCAGCGCGGTCGGTTTGCTGGCAGCAGCAGCCGCGCGAATGCCAACATGAGCCATCGACAGATTCGACAGCATTGTCAATTGGATGCAGCCGGCGCGAACTTACTGCGCGCGCAAATGACGGAGCTTGGCCTGTCGGCTCGCGCTCACGATAAAGTGTTGCGCGTGGCTCGCACGATCGCCGATTTGGAAGGCAGCCAACAGATCAGCCACATGCATCTGCACGAAGCGGTGAATTACCGGATGTTGGACCGGCAGTTGTGGAAGTGAGTGCCGTGCGCGGCCGGTGCTGCTTGCCGATGAATCAAGCGCCGGTTGCTTGCAGCGACTCGATGGTTTCACTTTCGTCTTGTGGCGGCGCGTTCGCTACGGCGGGTGGATTCGGTTCCACTTGCAATAAGTCGAGTCTTTGGGCCACCGCGTTGAACTCGTCGGCGAATTCCGCCCAGAAATCGCCATCGCGGAATTTCAGGGTTCGCACGGGTTCTCCTTCGGCGAGCTTGCGCATTTCACGACGCAGTCGATACAGCGGCCCGGCAAATCGATTGCTCAGCCGCACGACATCGATCACTACCAGCGGCAGCACCAAAAGGGAGGCGATTGCCGCCGGCCCGTACCATTGCCACAGTTCGTCGAACTGTAGAAAAAATAGGCGTGCCGGTCCCGTCCAAAGTCGCCACAGCACGAGGGCCAACGACATCGTCAGCAAGCAGAACAGCCAATAACCGACGGCGCGGATCATCAGCGCCCCTTGCACTTTCGGATCGATGAACAGTTTCTTGCGATAACGCATACGGATTGCTCCTGCGGCGACAAACTGGCTCGCGCTCGGGTGGTCGTGAGGGGAGAAAAGCAAAGCATCGCCGAGGACATGTTTCGGCGATCTACCCTTGGGCAACATAGCTTACGCCACGACGGCGCGCGGTGCGGCCTGGCAGACAACTGGTAGAAGCGGCGCAACCCTCGCGAAAACAACCCGATCGCGGGGTCGGCGGACGACGTTCGTCCGCCGGTAGAAATCTTCTCAGCGGAATGCTGGATCGACGACGAGTGCTACTTCAGTGCAATGGTGCGTTGCAGTGGTTGCAATACGTGATCCGCAACGTAATGATCGACCGTATCGGCGCAGATTTGCGCCAAGCGATCGATTACCTCGACATAAGTGGCGTTTGCATCGAGGCTGCCATATTGCCGGGCCGTCACATAGACACTGAGTTGCTCTTCATTATATTCGCCAGAGCGGATTTGGTAGGCATTCGTCCGAGTTTCGACGCCGACACGCACCTGCACTCGGCAATCTTCGGAAAGCGACAGCGTCACCGAGGGTTCGTAATTGATGACCGCCGTGCCGGGAATTTCCAGTAAACGTTCGAGCGCCGGATTAAGCCCCAGCGCTTCGGCCACCAAGTGATTGTGGTTGCCGCGGTAGCTAAAATCGAACCCGAACAGTAAATCGAGCGCCTCGCAATCGAGCGGACTGACCGAAAGCATGAATGGCGCAAGTTCTAAGATCAGTCGGTGTTGTTGCATTGCGTCTTCGACTTCGGTCGGATTCACCTGGCCCGAACAAAGGCGATGGTTTTCCACGGCGGTCCATCGATATTGCGAGCGATCTTTCTCTTCTTCCAGCACGAAATCGCGCTTGTCGCGGCAATAGAATTTCCGCATGGTTGGGTACGTTTTTTGAATTCGCTCAAAAAAGTGCAAGACGGTGTCGCGCTGCTGGGGCAACTCCATCTCGGTGCTGAGGTTCATGTTGACGTAGAAGTCGTCGGCCAACGCACTGTATTTATTCATGGAGTAGTTGCTCCTGCAGCGCTGAATGAAACAAGCAAGCCACGAGCGTCACCGGGGAGAATCGAGTTTTCGCAGAGGATGTAATTGGATGGAAACCCGACGCCGTCCTCAAGGGAAACGACGGGACCCATTTTCAGCGAGTAGGGCCTTCACCCTTGGTGTGCAATGCTGAAAAAGTGATTTGCCCTAGCGGCACAACGATGCTATCCCGGCGACGAACGCCAGTATAAAATGCGGTGGTCGGCGCTGTCAAAGGCGGATGGGCTAGTACGCAAACTCGCCGCTGACATGGAGCGGCCGGTTCAGACGCCCTCGGGCTTGAATGTTGAATTTGTCGGACTTTATTGTTCATTTTTTCGCCAGGAAGAGAAATGTCGCTTGCACTCAATACGTTTCGCACGCCGCTTGGCTGGTGTGCGATGGTCGGCGATGGCGATACGCTTCATGCATTGACGTTTGGACACCGCAGCGCCGGCGCGGCCATCCAATGGCTCGATGAAATATTTCCAGTGTCACCGGCCGCCAGCGCAGCTCGCGCAAGCTGGAATCGCACCCTTGCGAATCGGATTGTCGCGATGTTCGAGGGCGAGCCCGATGAATTCCGCGATGTAAAAATCGACCTATCGCATCTGACGCCGTTTGGTCGTCGCGTGATTTCGCTGTGCCGAAAAATTGGCTGGGGTGAAACACGTTCGTATGGCCAATTGGCCTCCAAGGCCGGTTCGTCGGGTGCCGCCCGCGCGGTTGGATCGGTGATGGCCGCCAATCGCACGCCGCTGATCGTGCCGTGCCATCGAGTCATTGGCAGCGCCGGCGCATTGGGAGGTTATTCAGGCCCAAGTGGCTTGACCACCAAACGAAAACTGCTCGCGCTCGAAGGGGACTGCGCGTGCTGCTAAGTGGGCCAGCGCTATGCAGTAGGGGTGAGAAACATGAAATTCGGCGAGTCGTGCGAGCCAGTGACTCCCTAAATCATTCCCGGTTTCCACTTGGTAGCCGGGATCCCTTGGAGTTGGAATGCAGTCGACCCGGTTGCAACAATCAATCGATCATGGCCGCGGTCCAGTCATGGGATTGTTCCGCTAGATACTGGCTTTCGTTGGTGGCGTAGATGATGGGGGCAGCAAAATGTCGCGGAAAGGAGGGTCTCGTCGATGTTTGGTGGTAAGCAGACGCGGGAGGTATTGAACCTCACACTGTCCATTGTGTTGGGGGTGGTCGTTTCCTCGCCGGCCGCGGCGCAACTCCTTCGCAGCCGACTGCGGCCGCCGCCAACGCCCATTGAAGCGCTGGCAGGACAACCCTACGGCGTCGGCAAGTGGACGCTCGAACTTCCTCCTGGAGTCAGTCCAGCCCTGTTAGGCAACAGTGGCTTCGTGCTCCAGGAAAAGGACGGCCGCGTGTCTTATCAAGCGTTCGAGGCAATGCCGCTGCGCACGGCGGCGCGCGAATTGCTCGGCCGTCCGCAGTTGGCGACGGTTTATTTCTTGTTCACGGGCAACGAGCCGCTGAATCTAACGCTCTACGCGCCGACGGCGCTTTCCGGGACGGTCGTTCCTCGAACCGATGCCGCAGCGCACGATCCATTACTCAGCCAGTGGTGGGTGCAATACGCGCGACAGACGAATCGCATCGACCGGGCCGTCGATTATCCCGACATCGTTGACGATTATTTGTTGGCAATGCTGTCGCGGCGATTCAATTTGCCACCGGCAAGCCAAATTCCCCCTTCGCCGGTACGGTTATTGGCCGACCGGCTCACATCGGCGATCGGCGGAAGTGCGATCAGCCTGCCCAACTCGAATCGATCAGAAAGCATGCTCGATCAACAGGCTGCCATGTTGCTCGGCTCCGACGGCCTGCGCAGCGCACTTCATGCCCAGGTAATGGCCCGCGCCGATGGCCCTGCGCCGCAAGCCGATCAACCGCTGCCGGCCAAATTGGACTTTGCCGCGCATGTGCCAGAAGCCCTGGGGGAGGTGGCCATCGAACCGCTCGCGAACCACGTTCCGGCGGAGTGTTTTTACGTGCGGTTCGGCAGCTTTTCGAACTATCACTGGTTTCGCACGACGATGGATCGCTGGGCGGGCGATTTACAGAATTTAGTGAGTCGCCGCGCGTTGAATTTTGGTTTGAGCGCACGGATCGAGCGGCAGTTGTCGTTGCAGGAATCGGCGCTTGCGCAACTCTTGGGACCGGCCGTTGTCGCCGATGTCGCGATGATCGGGACCGATGCATTTTTCCGCGAAGGCGCTTCGATCGGTATGTTGTTCCAGGCCAGAAACAATTTTGCGCTTTCAACCGATTTCAGTTCGCAGCGCGCCGCGGCTCTGAAAAATGTGCCCGGTTGCACGGAAGAGAAAATTGAGATCGCCGGGCATCAAGTTTCGTTTCTGTCCACGCCAGATAATCGCGTTCGTTCATTCTATGCGGCGGACGGCGATTTTCATTTCGTGACGAATTCGCGCACTCTCGTCAAGCGATTTTTTGAATCCAGCGCGGAAAAGGATTCGCTTGGCTCGACGGCAGAGTATCGCTTTGCCCGGTCGCTGATGCCAATCGACCGCGGCGATAGTGTGTTTGCTTACCTTTCCGGCGAGTTTTTGAACAACCTCGTCAGCCCGCATTACCAAGTCGAAATGATGCGGCGGGCGCGTTCGGCGGCAGAAATCGATATGGCATTGGTTGCAAAGTTAACCGCGCACGCCGAAGGGCAAGCCGACAAGTCGCTCAAAGATTTGGTCGCCGGGGGATACTTGCCAGCCGGATTCGGCACTCGGCCCGATGGCAGCGAGTTGGAAATGACCGCGGAGGGGAATTTCGTCGATTCGCTGCGTGGCGGTCGTGGGTCGTTTGCGCCGGTGCCCGATATTGAATTCGAGCGAATCACGCCGGCCGAATCGCAGCAATACGAACAGTTTTCGCAGTGGTTGCGATCGAAATGGGGACAGCTTGATCCGATTGTCGCCGGTATTCGACGACAGCCTTCAACGATGCCGGCGACCGAACATCTAGTGCTTGACGCACTGTTGACGCCGATGGCAGTAAAGAGCTTTGAAAAACTCGCCGCGATGCTGGGGCCAATTCAGATGCAGCGAATCGCGCCGATTCCTGGCGATATTGCCGCAGGGCAAATCGTGCTCAGCGGCAATTTCGTCTCCAATCAGGCTCCAACCCCCCCCGGCCCCAGCCGCCTGTTCGGCGCTATTCGCGATGCGGAGCCGACACCTGCTGCCGTTCCTCCGGCGAATGCGCCGCTGGGCGCGGCATCGCAGATTCGTATCAACGGCCGGCCATTGCTGGACGGCTTGCCCGCTGGCGGACCGCTGGGAAGTTTGATCGGTGGAATCTCGCAGCCTCCCACCGCACTGCTGCCTCCGTTTTATTTTGGCAGCTATCCGCATGGGGCGATTTTCGACAAGCTTGGCTTAGGTCGCGTGCCGCTGGACGCCGCCGGATACGGCAGGGGTTCGTTGGGGCTGTGGCTGAGACGAGTCGGTTCGTTCACTTTTACATCGTCGGATCGTGCGCTGCTCGAAATCGTTCCACCGCAAGTAAAGTACGTCGATGCGTCGCGACCGGCACAAGCGTGGATCCAGATCGGAGATCTTGGCGGCTCGAAACCGGCCGGCACGATCAATGGCATTTTTTATCAACTCTCGAAGAATGCGACGATCGGAAACTTGCGATTTTTGCATTCGCTGATGACGCAGCTTCGCGTGCCTCCGCCAGAGGCTCTTGCCGTGGCCGAACAGTTGACCGACACGAAGCTCATTTCCTCGCTGGGTGGAGAGTTTCAGCTCGAACAAAAGGCCGGCGGCTGGCCAACTTGGGTTTCGACCGTGCTGCCGGCCGACCGAATGCGACTCATCGACGGCCTATTCGAACCTGCGCCGGCAGGCTTCACTGCGCCCATTCTTCAGTGGCTTCGTGGACTCTCCGCTGATTTAGCGCTTGAAGGCCGCACTCTGTCTCTGCATGCTGAGATCGAGATGCAAATGGCCGAACCCGTGACTGGCCAATCGGCGGTTACGCCGCATACATCGCTGCAATTACCCCGTCTGCCAGCGTTGATTGCGCCGACAAAACCGCAGCCGGCGAAGAAACCGGAACCGAAACCAGACGAGGCAGAGGAATTGCCGCCGCCAGAACCGCGACCGATCGGAAAATGACGCGCGGAGTCATGTACCTCGTTCGACAAGATCCTGGCGTTGAGCGTCGTCCCATGATCGAAAAATCGGTCGAACTTTTTTGGCGCATTTCGCTGAGACTGCGGCTCTTCAGCGGCGATCTTTGCGGTTCATCCGTCGAATGTCACGCAGGCGAAGCTGGGGCAATCTGAAATGTTGTTGCGGCATTCTACGGTGGCGGGTGATTTCGCGGAAAAGTGGCTGAGGTTTGCTGTAGCGGTATCGCGCAATCGATCCAATCGGACTGAATTCAGCCCAGCGTTTGCTTGAAGTCGCGGCCACTCGCCGGTAGGCTAGAGAAAGGCTTTTTTTGTCTCCTGCGCTGAGGTTCTGCGCCGAGTAGATGCCCGCTGCGCGTCGATCTTCAGAGAATGCCACCATGTCCCACACTTTCCACCGCTACAAGACTGGCGATGAACCTGTGGCCGGTTATCGGCTCGAGGAACATCTCGGTGCCGGCGGCTTCGGCGAGGTGTGGAAGGCGTTGGCACCTGGAGGCACGGAGGTGGCGCTCAAGATTATCGACCTCACAGGCCAGCAAGGGGTCCAGGAATTTGCCTCGCTGCGTGTCGTTAAAAAAGTCCGCCATCCCAACCTCATCTCGCTGCAAGCGTTTTGGATGAAGGACGAAAGCGGGCAGATTGTCGACGAGGCGGGGCAGCAAGCGATCGGTGGCGGCAAGTCCAGCAGCCTCGATGTAACGATGGTTGCGCCCGACTTCAATCGGCAGACGCAGTCGGCCGCGATCGCGATGACCGCCCAATTCAGCCGCCCGGTCGAACTGATTATCGCAATGCAACTGGGGTCGAAAAGCCTCTACAAACGACTGGAAGAATGCCGCGAACAAAGTTTGCCAGGAATCCCCGTCGCAGAGCTGTTGGAATATTTGGAACAGGCCGCTCGCGGCATCGACTTTTTGAATAAACCGATCCATGACATGGGCAAAGGCCCCGTGCCGATCGTGCATGGAGACATCAAACCTCACAATATTCTGGTCGTTGGCGACGCGGCGGTGGTGTGCGATTTCGGTTTGGCTCGTGCCGTTGAAACGCTTCGCAAGACGTCGATGGCCCCGGTAACGGTCGCCTATGCGGCACCGGAAAGCTTCAAGGGTAAGGTCACGCCAACGAGCGACCAGTATTCATTGGCCATCACCTATGTCGAATTGCGGACTGGCCGCCTGCCGTTCGACGAGACGATGACACCGTATCAGGTGATGGAAGCCCATGTGCTGCGTACGCTCGACTTCGGTCGTCTGCCCGAACCTGAGCGGCTGGTGGTGGAACGTGCCACAGAGGCCGAACCTGAAGCGCGTTGGGCTTCGTCGCGCGAAATGGTTTTGGCGTTGCGCCAAGCCGCGGCTGCAACCGGCGAATTGGCGCTCCGCCCCGGCGAAGCGGCCTTTTCGGGCGGCATCACGCCGACGCATGCGATCACCGGCCGGCCGATGGCTCGAGATACCGACAGGCACACGCAGATCAAGGCCGATCCGCACAAAGACACCTCCTACCCGCGCGGGCATACGCCGGCAAAATCGCTGCTGCAAGATACGGCGCACATGACACCGTCTCGCGTCAGCGATGGCCTGGCGGAAACGTCGATGCTGCCCCCGGGCGGTGACATGCCGCAGGCGGCCAAGAAGCGGCGCGGCTTGATGGTGGGCGTGCTTTGCGTCGCGGCTGCCGCACTGCTTGTGGGCGTGTTGTTGCCGATTCTCCGTGGCGAGCGACTGGCAACCAACACGGGGCAAACCGTTTCGTCGCCACCCGGCGATACCGGTGGCACATCGAAATCGTCGCCGCACGATATCGAAGTTTCTCCCACCAATCCACATGCCGACTTTATCAAACAAGTTCAACGGCATATCAGCGATCGCGATTTCAATGCGGCCGCAGAATTGCTGCGAGATAAAGCGCCGGCCAAATTGCCAGCCTTCGAAAAGGAAGCCCTCCAGCGTCGATTGCACGACGGCTTCCTGGCATTTATCGGGACTCAATTAGAGCGGCGGGCCTACACCCGAGCGCTGAGCGAATTGGAAGACGTCCAGAGCGGCGCAGGCATTTCCAACGAGGAAAAAGCTCAGCAGCGAGAAAGGATTCGAGAAACTTGGTTGGCCGAAGCTCAAAACGATTTTCGGAACGAGCAGTTTAGCCGAGCGATTGAAACAGCAACCAACCTGCTGAAGCAATTCCCAGGCGACCGCGATGCTCAGTTGATCGTCGCCCGCGCAAACGTCGGATTGCCCGACTATAATGCGGCTTTGACCGCACTTCACCAGTTGGGGAAGGCTGCCGACTTGCCTGCCGAATATCAGCAGCTTCACACCGCGCTGCTATTGTTGGCGACCGGCCTGGACTCGGCTGCCAATCTCGACCCAATCAAGTTGCTCGATGGATTGTTCGAACATGCCTCGTCGCAACCTCCTGCGGTCCTGCCGGAATCGCTCGAATTGACACCGTGGGAAATCGGCCGCCTCGATGCGGTTCGCAGTCGCACTGTGGAGCAAGTGCAGGGCATGCTCGGCGATCTCCCTGCGGACCAGGCGAAACAACTCTTCGCAAAATTGGAAAAGCTTGGCGGCAGTGTCGAATTGCAACTGTTCAAAATCAAGCTGCTGCTTAAGGAGAAGCAGTTCGACGAAGCGCGGCAAGCGCTGACAAACTTGGCAGCGAAAACGCCCAGCGAAAACGCCGATCTTCAGCAAAGTATCGCGGCGACCCAGTGCCTGATCGACCTGACCGACCCGGCCGCCAAACCGGATGCCGCTGAACGAGCGATTCGAGCGGCAACCAAGTCGCTCGACCAACTTTCCCCGTCTTTGCGCACGGAGCTTTGCGCGGCTGCGGAGGCGTTGGCCTTGGGTTCGCTTCCCGCAACGCTGGAGCCAGTCATCCAACTCGTCGGCAAAGCTCGCGATCTCGATTCGCTCGATCGAGACGCGGCCACGCGGCTGGCGCGATTACTCGTGCGTCGGATGACTTTACGCGTTGCGGAGCCTGCGCCGTTGGCGAAAGACGAAGCGGCCAAATTCGTGAACGATTGCGAGTCGGTCGAAGCCGCAGGACTCGCCAGCGGCACAACCGACGCCTTTCATGCCGAATGTCTGCTGACGCTAGAGTCGCGCGATCGGCAATTATTGAAGACGCTTGTCGATCGGGCCAAGCCAGTGGATCCCTATACGCAATTGGTGCAAGCTCGCGTACTACGAACAGCATCTCAGCCGAATTGGTCCCAGATCGAAACATTGCTGCAATCGGCCTATGCAAATCCTGAAAACTTGCCGTCCGCTCTTGCCGCGCCGTTTCGCCGTGCCGCCGCAACACGACTGCTGCTGGAAGCGGGAGTCAGGAAGCGGGCTCCCGCGCCGACAACTGCCGCGGAGGTATTCACGATGCCGTTTGCCGACGCCAAGGCGGCAGATGAGGTTTTTTCGCTGCTGCAGTTAGCGCGTGCGCTCAGTCGTGGCCTCGAAACGACCGATTTGACGCTGAGCGACGCACAACAGCGAGAATTGACGATCGACGGGGCGTTGGCCGCGGCTTGGAAATCCCATCCCGACGGCGCTCTTTCCCGGTCGCAAAGCACTTCGCTTTCCAAGTGGAGTGACGTGGAACTTGGCGCCGATGCGATACCCGTGTTGCTTACGGCATTTCGCGCCAACGAAGGAAAGACCGGCGATCCAGCCGTCGCCGTCGCCGCCGCGAAGCGGTTGATGGAAATGTTTCAGAAGCAGTTTCCGGTTGCCGATGTGCAGGGGGTCGAGTTCTATCGGCAGGTGATTCAACCGGCACAAGGGATTGCCGATCGTTTGGTGGCCGCGAACAAAGCAAGTGAGATCGACGGGTTTTATTCCGCGGTGGCCGAGTTCATCGGTCATTACAAACGCGCCGTTTGGCCGTTTTCCGAGAAGGAGGCCGAAATTGAAAAGTTGCTCTCGCAGGCGATCGCCATCAATCCGAACATACCAAAGTATTTCACCGCCCGGGGCGTAGCAAGGGTTTCACAGCGTCCGCCGAACATAGATGGAGCGCTCGCCGACGCGGCGGAAGCCGCCAAGCTCGACGCCAACTTGGCGGCGGCGTTCAGCTTGCAGGGGCATGCGCTCATCTATCGCTCGCGCGGGCAATCGACGCGCGACGCGCGCTTGGCGGACCTGGATCGAGCGCTTGCGAATACCAAGGCAGCCGTCGAAAAATCGAAGCCCGACGATAACGACCGAGCGATGTATTTACTCTACACCAGCATGGCGCGACTGGAAAAAGCAAATTTCGAGAGCGATCCCCTGGTCAAGCGATCGCACCTGGAGCAAGCCGTCGCCGTTGCCGAAGAGGCTGTCGCGCTGGAAAAAGATCAAGCGTATCCCGATTATGCATACACGGCGCTAGGCAACGCGCTAGAAGACTTGGCATGGATCGCCAATGTCGAACCGGAAAAAAACTACCAAGCCGCCATCGATGCCTTTGCGGCCGCCATCGAAAGCAATCCGGCGTCGCCCGACCCTTGGATTGGGCGCGCCCGTTGCTATTACAAGGCGATCGCAGATTCAAAACTCGATCCCAAGTTCTTGCAGCGCACGACGGAAGAAGCCTTTCAATCGGCGATTTCCGATTTGGAACAGGCGAAACAGTTGAATGCGGCATTGGTCGAGCCGTACTTGTGGCTCGGCAAAGCGAATCAACAGCTCGGCAAGTTTGCCGAAGCCGACGCGGCCTTCGCAACCGCCGCCGGTCTAGCGGAAAAACAGCACTTGCCCGAGTGGACCATTTACTTGTTCGATTGGACCCGCAACGCCGTACTCAATCCATCGCTATCGGCGGACGTGCGTGAAAAATTGGTTCGCGAGCGAACCGAAAAGCTGAAGTCGGCCCCCAGCCTAGGAGGCACTTCGAACGACAAACAATCCGCCTTGCTGATCGGAGAAAGCTTGATGGCTGCTCGAAAAACCGCCGATGCCATCAAAGAGTACGACGCTGCACTGGCTGAGTACGACCAACCCGAAGCTGCCCGCAAGCCGCTCGATCCGGCGAAAGCAGATGGTTCGGATGTCAGTTTGCTGTTGGCCCGCGCCTTGGCCCGGCTGAGTTTAGCTGGCGCCCAGTGGAATCTTGCCGCGGCTCAAGCGGTGATCAACGACGCAGCGCGAATTGAGCAACTCAAACCCGATCCCAAGTTTGCGGCCTTGGCGAATTGGTATGCCGCCAGGGCGCGAGCCCAATCGCTCAATTCAAATTCTCCCTCGTTCACCACCGATTTCAAAAAACAGGCCCTCGACCCGGCCATTGCCGCGATCCGCAAGGCGATTCAGCTTGCGCCGAATGATCCCAACAGTTGGGACTGGCGCAGCACCGGAGCTTCGCTCATTGGCATTCGCTTGTCCCTGCCGGCGACAACCCTGCCCGAGCTGGCGCCAGAGAAAATAAAATCGCTGGCCGCCGAGGCTCGGCAATGGACCGATGACGCGATTACTATGGCGTCGAAGCGTCCCGATCTAGCCAATCAACTGAAAGGTCTGCAGCGCAAGCAGCAAGATTTAGAAACCAGCCTGAAGGCGAAAGGACTCTAGCCTGCCTACGATTTCAATGTCGTAATCCACACGATGGGCTCTCCGGCTTCGTCCACGCGAACCTCGCATTTCAAACCGGTCTGGAATAGCACCCGATCGATGGCGCGTTTGTAGTAGGTCTTGCCGGGAGGAATCGTCACGCGCTTGCTCAGGTCGATTTTGTGACGCAGCATGTTGTTGTGGTCGTACAGGAAGGGAACTTTGAGCCGGCCTTGAATGGCGGCAATTGCTTCGGTGGCCGGAACGTCGCTGATATCGACGTTCAAAAAATCGAACAGCATGGGAATGAGGTCGCGTTCCTTTTTGTCATCGGGCGGCCAGCCGATGGGCCACGATTGGCCGTCGGGCTGGGCGAGGGTCAGATGGAGTTCGAGCGTTCCTCCGGCAGACTTCGGCAGGAGCACCGCGCCGACGGGTCGAGCTATCGCAGCCAGCGCCGTTCCGAGCGAAACATCTTGAAGTTCGTCGCGCACTGGATCGTCTGCGGCTAGCGCTTGGTCGATCGCGGGATCAACCGCGAGCGGCAGTTCAAGTCGCCGACGAATTTGTTCGAGCACCTTTGGAGGGTTCGCTCCCTTGGTGGTAGCACCGACTTTGGGTCTCAGCGCGCTGCGCACTTGATCGTATTGTTTGGGATAGAGGCCAAAGACGGTTTTCGATTGCCCCAGGTTTTCCGGTCCAGCGGACGTCAATTCGCTGAGCCATTTCGAGAGTTTCGCGCGGTCGGATGGTGCAAACTGACCCCCGGGCGTGACCATCGCCCCGCGGCTGTTCAATTGGGCCGTAATGCGAAACTCAGCATGGCGCCCCGTGCCGCTGGCCTTAACGGTTGGGCGTTCTCCCGGCTCGGGTCCGCGAAATCGGACGTTCGAGACGCCGATTTCGGCCAAGATTTTTGCCCACTGCTGGGCCGCGGCGCTACTAGACCATCCCGGTTCGGCAAGCACTTCCATTTCCACAATCGGCTTGGCCGTGGGAGCAGCGGTGCAACATGCCGCGGTCAGTAAGAGAACTGCCTGCGCGGCAAATGAATGAATATTCGTCGGCATTGATGTGCAAGTTGTTTCAAGGTGTCCGCGCCAGGTGGTTGATTATACCTTGCTTTGTGACCGGCGACGCTAGCACCCTCGTATCCGCCCTTTTTTGCCGCTCGTCGGCGGCCGCTTCCAGCGGCTTGGCTCCCAGGTCATGCACCCGATCGCGCTATTCATCCTTCGTCCGGCCGAACAGTTCGCTGCCGGGCTTGGACGCCAGCCACTGGGCAATCCGCATGTGTTCCTCGGCGAACAACGGTCCCAACCGCTCGAAAATCCGCTCCGCTTCCGCCTGCTGGATGATGCCGGCCGATTCGTTGATGACTTGCCGCACAGGCATGGTTGCCCCGCTGATCGAGATGAGCATTACCCTCAATTTTTGCGAACCCTTCTCCAGCAGAGCAAATTTTCCACCCACTTTCCACACACTCACACCATCGACGTCAACGCCTGGCCCCAGCCCTTGTCTTATGTCGGCGGACCATCGACAATGAGTGGTTTGCGAATTCTTTCGCGAATTTTTCGCATTTCACGGCGAGTGTTGATTCATGCCTAGCTGCGTACTGGCCTATTCGGGCGGACTAGATACATCGGTCATTTTGGGTTGGCTGCAGGAAGCAGGATATCAAGTTCACGCGGTCTATGTCGATCTTGGGCAACCGTGCGAGGACCGCGCGGCAATTCTGAAGAAAGCTCGCGACTGTGGAGCGGTTTCGTCGCGGATTGTGGATGCTCAGGAAGAACTGTGCCGAGACTTTGCGTTTCCGGTGCTCCAGTGGCAGGCGAAATACGAGAATATCTATTTGTTGGGAACGTCGATCGCCCGGCCGTTGATTACGAAGGTCTGCTTGCAGGTGGCCCGCGAGGTGCAGGCCGATGCGTATGCCCACGGCGCGACCGGAAAAGGAAACGATCAGTGCCGGTTTCAACTCGCGGCCGATGCGTTGGCGCCGGGGACACAAGTCATCGCCCCGTGGCGGATCGAAAGCTTTCGTCGCCGATTTCCCGGGCGGCGCGAAATGATCGCCTTTTGCGAAGAGAAAAAGATTCCGGTGAAGGCGTCGGCGTCGAAGCCGTACAGCAGCGACGAAAACTGCCTCCACATCAGCTACGAAGCCGGCAAGCTCGAAGACCTAACGGTCTGCGGAACCGACCTGGTGGACTTTGGCATGACGGTTTCTCCACAGCAAGCGCCAGAGCAGATCGAAACGATCACGATCGGTTTCAAAGCCGGCGTGCCGACGACGCTCAACGGGCAGCCGAAATCGGCCCTGCAAATGGTCCAAGAGCTGAACGCGATCGGCGGGCGCAACGGCATCGGCCGGATCGATATCGTCGAAAATCGCTTTGTCGGCATGAAAAGCCGCGGCGTCTACGAAGCCCCCGGCATGACCGTTCTCTACGCCGCCCACCAGGCGATCGAACAACTCACGACCGATCGCGATTTGATTCATCTGCGCGATCAACTTGCTCCGCAGGTCGCGGAGATGGTCTACTATGGCTTTTGGTATTCAGCGAAGATGGATGCCCTGATGGCGCTGGCCCGCGAGGCGCAGAAGAACGTCGATGGCGACGTGACGCTCAATCTGTACAAAGGCAACATCCTCGTCGCCAGCCGCCAAAGCCCCAAAAGCCTGTACGATGCAGGGATCGCCAGCATGGAAGGGGGGGGCTCGTACAACCAGACCGACGCGGAAGGGTTTTTGCGAATCCAAGGTTTGCCGCTGCGAGTGCAGGGCAAGATCACGCCGCGACAATTTTAGCGTCTGGGTCCATCCTCGGCGGGCACAGTGCGTGCATGTTGTACGCGGCGATGGCGAGTGCATCGTAATAAAGGTGTACGATTTTGCCCGGGCGGGTCGCGAGCAAATTCGCATTCGAGAAAACTCTTGCACGACGCCCCATCTGGTTAACTTGCCACATGATACGTACGACGCTCTTGATCGGCACATCGGCCGACAGTTCGACGACGCCGCGGCCCTGACGCTCAGCGACCTCATAAACCGCTACCTGTGGGGACCGGCGGTCGATCAGCTTCTGGCCGAGGAAAATGTCGCATGGTATTACGCCCCCGGCACGGTCGACTGGGCGCTTTCGGACCATCAACACACCGTGCGCGACTGGGTGCGGTCCAGCGGCGGCTCGACCACGCTCGCCGACCACGCCCAATACGACGCCTTCGGCAACCGGCTGGATGCGCCC
>JADZDJ010000293.1 GCA_020851115.1 Pirellulales bacterium | reverse complement strand
TATTTACTCGGATCTTAACGACACCGTCTACGCCAACCGTTTCATGCTCTCGATTTACGCGTCTGAGGCCGGCACTCGCAATGTCCCGTTGCGCGAACCCATGCAGGTGACGGATGCATACACTGGGCAAAGCATCGCCAATGATACCGATAACTTCATTGTCATGCTCGAAAAAGGTGAAACGGGCATGTGGTTTCTCGACCGCGTGGAGTCGACCAATGAGTCCACCGGCAATCCATGATCTCGAAGATATGCGATTCGGCGATGGAATGTTTTATTTTCGGTTCCATTCATTCGCTGGGACGTTTTGTGTCCTGATCGTAGACGAGCACATTTAGTAGCACGGAAACGACGCTCATGAAGCTGCACAGACCGACAGAAAGAGTTCTCAAGTATTTCGATTGTTGCAGATTGATTCACCGCCAGTTGCAGCTAGCAACGATGGCCGTGTTGTTATTTTGTGTTGGATCATCTCCGACTTTTGCTGCGAACGCCGCGCAACTCTCCGCTGGAGTCGCCAAAGTGGACATCACCGATCGGCAGGCCGGGCCGGTCAATGATCCGCTATATGTCAAAGCGCTTGTGTTGAAGAACAATGCGACGACGATGGTGATTGTCACCGTTGATGCTGTGGCGATCGGCGAGATTGGATATATCGGTAACGACTATCTCCCCAAGGTGCGTGGGCGGCTCGAACAGGAGTTGGGCATCCCGCCGACCCATGTGCTGGTCAACGCCAGCCATTGCCACGGCGTCGTTTGCAAGGACGTTGGGGAGAGAACGGTCCAGGCGGTCAAGGAAGCGGCGCGGAATATGGCTCCGGTCCGTATTGGCGTCGGCGTCGGCCATGAAGACCGCATTCAGGAAAACCGTCGGCTCAAACTCAAAAGCGGCCGAGAGGTGGATGTCCGCCGGGCTTATTCGCTCCCACCGGACGACAAGATCGCCGCCGTCGGGCCGGTCGACCCGGAGATCGGCGTTTTACGACTGGACCGGGAAGACGGAACCACGCTGGCCGTGGTTTACAACTTCGCCTGCCATCCAATTCAGGGCGTCCCCAGCGGCGGCAACACGGCGGATTATGTCGCCTTCTCCTCAAAAGTTATCGAGGAGAATTTGAGCGATGGGACGATCGCTTTGTTCCTGCAAGGATGTGCTGGGGACATCAATCCGGTCTTCTACAAGGACGTCGACAGTCCTCGTGACGCCGAGCCGCTAGGCAATCTGTTGGGACTGAGCACTCTCCAAGCTGTCCGCAAGATTCAGACCCGCGAAGACGGTCGGCTCCGTGTGCTGAGCCAGGTCGTCGAGCTTCCGCGGGCCGATGTCGCTGATCGAATCAGAACTTTGGGAGCCGAGCAAGCTCGGTTGCTGCGCTCGCTGAAAGGAACGAACCTGAACCTGAAGACGTTCCTTCCTTTGGCTGTGAAATACAACTTTTGCGGTGAGTTTCCATCATACTATTCCCACCGCTACTTGCACGAGCAAGCGACCGGACGCAACGACCTGAGCAAGCTGGACGCCACAAATCGCCTGGAAATGAAACGCTACATGGACAACATCTACACGATGGAGGAATTGACGCGCATCCAAACAAACCTGACGCTGCTTATCAAGCACCAAGCGCAAAATGTGGCCGCTGGCAAGCGAACCATCGACGTGGAGGTGCTGGGGATTCGCATTGGGGACTTTGTGTTGGTGACGTTCCCCGGCGAGCTGACGGTCGAGACCGGCTTGGACCTCAAACGAGAATCGAAACATGATCTAACGTTCGTAGCAGGCTATACCAACGGCTATATCTACTATACGCCGACGGAGGAGCAACTGAGAAACGTCGGCGGTGCCCAAGAGGACAGTGATTGCATCGTGGCTCCAGGATGGCAGGCGATCTATGAAAAGCAAGCCGTGAAACTTCTGAACGATTTGGTCGTGGGGAAAAATGGTGGCGGGAAGGGATCGGAGTTACATCCGGAGAAATAATTGCGCATCTTTTTCGCCTCAAAGCCGCGTTTTGCAATGGAAAGACACGAAATATTTTCTGCCATGAACAGTCTTCGCCGAAAACCAACGGCAAATTATCCTCCCTGAGCGTCCCACCCTCAATGAAGACGACCCGTGTTTGAAGCTGTTGTTGCTAGGAGCATACTCAATGGTACAGTGGGTGGGCATTCGCGCTAAATCTTCCGTTTACGGTCTTCCGGGCCGTGCTGTTTGCTGTGCCGTTATTTGAAGAATCCACCGCCGAAACGATCATCGCGCAATGATGGGGAAACCAAAATGAAAGCAAAGAATATGACGGAATGGGCTGAAGTTCAGACGACGATCTCGCGGCGGCTGTTTCTCCAGTCCAGCACGATGGGGGCAGGAGCACTCGCTTTTTCGATGCGAGGCCTCGCGGCGGAGGTGGACGAGCGGGTAAAGGCCGCCGCAAATCCGAGCGAAAAACTCGGTGTTGCCGTCATTGGCGCAGGCATTCGCGGCGACGTGCATTGCAAAGAGTTCACAAAACGTAGCGATGTAGAGATCCTGTTCGTTTGTGACGCCGATCGGGCGGTCGGCCAGAAGCGTGTCGAGGGGTTGAAAGCTAAGGGGCATCGTACGCAGCTTGTGCAAGACGTGCGGCGGTTGCTCGACGAAAAATCTGTTGATGCCGTGAGCATTGCCACGCCAAATCATTGGCACGCGTTAGCCGCTGTTTGGGCGATGCAAGCGGGCAAAGACGTGTATGTGGAAAAGCCCGTCAGTCACAACGTGGCAGAGGGGCGCGCAATCGTTGAAACCGCCCGCAAGCAGAGCCGTATCTGTCAAGCCGGGATGCAATGCCGGTCGATGCAAGGCACCATCGATGCGATTGAATACGTGCGCTCTGGCAAGATCGGCGTGGTCAAACTCGCCCGCGGGCTGTGCTACAATCTACGGAAGCCGATCGGTCCCAAAGGCAAATATGATCCGCCGAGCGAAGTGGATTACAATCTTTGGTCCGGCCCTGCGGAGTTGTTGCCCGTCACTCGGCCACAGTTCCACTACGATTGGCACTGGCAGTGGCCCTACGGCAACGGCGACTTGGGAAATCAAGGCGTCCACCAGATGGACATCGCCCGTTGGGGCCTCGGCCAGAACGGCTTGAGCAAGCGTGTCTTCAGCTACGGCGGCCGGCTCGGGTACAATGACGCCAGCGAAACGCCCAATACGCAGGTCGTGGTCCACGAATTCGACGACGCGACGTTGGTGTTTGAAGTCCGGGGTTTGAAGACCAGCCCGTTGCGCGGTGCGTCCGTCGGGGTGATCTTCTACGGCAGCGACGGTTACGTGGTGCTGACCAGCTACACCGACGGCGCGGCATTTGACGGCGACGGCAAGCTCGTGAAGCGATTTAGCGGCGGTGGCGATCATTTCGGCAATTTTCTTGAAGCAGTCCGCAGCCGCAAACAAGAAAATCTGACAGCCGACATTTTAGAAGGGCATCTTTCCAGTGCACTGTGCCACACGGGCAACATCTCCTGGCGATTGGGCGCGGAACTGCCGGTCACGGAGATCAAGTCGCGTCTGGCCGCGGAATCGAGTCACAAGGACGCGACGGAAACCTTCGAGCGATTCGCAATACATCTGCAAGAAAACGGCATGGATCCGGCGGCCGCGGAAATTACGTACGGTGCCGAGTTGTCGATGGATCCTCAGCGCGAAACCTTTGCCAATTCGGTCGAAGCCAACGCAATGTTGACGCGAGAATACCGCAAGCCATTTGAACTTCAATTGTGAACTGATGGAGAGTGTTTCAGACCACATCCTACCTGCGACAATGAGGATAACTGGGTCGTCCAAGTTCCCACTAACCCGGAAACATGAAAATGTACTCTCGAGTCAGTCGCCAGCCGCTCTTAGGATTCGCCTTTTTATTGACGATTGCGATTTGCTACGGGGTGACATCCTCTGGCAAGGAACCGGTGTCACTGCCGGCGAAAAAAACGTTCCACATCTATCTGCTCATGGGACAGTCGAACATGGCGGGGCGTGGAAAGGTCGGCGACGACAACGATAAGTCGCTCCATCCGCATGTGTTGGTATTGAATCGAGAAAACGTCTGGTCGCCGGCGTCCGACCCATTGCACTTCGACAAGCCCACCGCCGGCGTCGGCCCTGGCTTGACATTCGGCCTCGCGATGGCGGAGAACAATCCATCGATCACAATCGGCTTGGTTCCCTGCGCCGTGGGGGACACGCCTTTGTCTCGTTGGGTCAAAGGCGGTGACCTCTTTCAGGTGGCGTTGAAACGAGCCAAAGTTGCTCAGCAGCACGGAACGCTGAAAGGCATTATTTGGCATCAGGGTGAAAACGACTCGGCAGATCTCATCCTGGCAAAGACTTACGGCGACCGTTTGGACGCGATGATCACTGATTTGCGACGTGATCTCGACTCATTAGATTTGCCATTTGTTGTTGGTCAATTGGGTGAATTCATTTCAACCGAACAATTGCCTTACTCGAACATCGTCAATAAAGCGTTAACCTCCTTGCCTGAGCGAATTGCCGCGACTGCTTGCGTGGAATCGAAGGGATTAAAGTCGCAGGATCTCGTGCATTTCGATGCTGCTTCGGCCCGCGAATTCGGCTACCACTATGCTGAAGCAATGCAGAAATTGCAATACAGCCGTGATGGAAAATGACGTGAATGCCGGCATCCATCTGAGATCGCCCGGGAATTCAAATCTGATCGGGAACGGGCGGCCGCAGGAGCCAATCGGCGAGCGAGGGCATCAACACTACCAAGCGTTCGGCACGGCGATAAATGAACGTCATGCACTGTTTTCCGCGAAAGGCGATGTCTCGAACTTCCAAACCGTTGCACAGGTTTCGCCTGATTGCGGCATTGGCGTCTGCGGCGATCGCGTTGCCTCAACTATGCGTTGCAACGCCGGCGCGGTCGGCCGAAAACCAGGTGTCCACATCATCCGCGGCTGGGCCTTCAATCCAGCCGAGTTTGCCACCAACCGAGGATTTGCTCAAGTTCAAGGTGGCGGACGACTTGCAAATGGAGTGCGTGCTGCACGAACCGGATATCGCGCAGCCGATCTTTGTGAGCTTCGATGCGCGCGGCCGGCTGTGGGTCGTCGAGTATCGACAGTATCCCGACCCAGTCGGATTGAAGGAGATCAGCCGCGATAGCGCGTGGCGGACCGTCTACGACAAGGTGCCCCCACCGCCGCCGAAGCACTTCGTCGGCGCCGATCGGATCTCAATTCATGACGACACCGACGGTGACGGCGTCTACGACCAGCATAAGACGTTTCTCGACGGACTTAATCTCGTCACGGCGGTGGCTCACGGCCGTGGTGGCGTGTGGGTGCTCAATCCGCCGTATTTATTGTTTTATGCCGATAAGAACCATGATGATGTGCCGGATACTGATCCCGAGGTGCATCTAGCGGGCTTTGGCTTGGAAGACACGCACGCGGTCGTCAACAGCCTGCGCTTCGGCCCGGATGGTTGGCTGTATGCCTGCCAAGGGAGCACCGTCACCGGCAATGTTACTCGGCCGGGCCTCGACGACAAGCCAGTGCATTCCCAAGGTCAGGCCATCTGGCGATATCACCCCCAAACGCGCCGCTACGAAATCTTCGCCGAAGGGGGTGGCAACGCCTTTGGATTGGAGTTCGATTCGCAAGGCCGCATCTTCTCGGGCCACAACGGCGGCGACACCCGCGGCTTTCATTACGTGCAAGGCGGCTACTATCAAAAGGGCTTTGGCAAGCACGGGCCGCTGTCGAACCCGTTTACATTCGGCTACTTCCCCGCAATGAAACACCATGCCGCGCAAAGGTTTACCCACAACTTTGTGATCTACGAAGGGGCAGCGCTGCCTGAGAGCTATCGCGGAAAGTTGCTGGGCGTTTCGCCGCTGCTTAACGAAGTAGTGATCAGCGAAGTGCAGCGCGATGGTTCGAGCTTCCGCACCAAAGACGTCGGCCATCTGCTGAGGACCAGCAACAAACGATTTCTACCGGTGGACATCAAGGTCGGCCCCGATGGCGCGGTGTACATCGTCGATATGGAAGAGCCCTACCCGTCGCATCGCGATCATCACATCGGCCGGATCGACCGCTCGACAGGGCGAGTATATCGGGTGCGCGCCAAGGGACCGAAGCCGACTGAGCCTATCGGCGATCTGGCGAAGAAATCAACCGCCGAGTTAGTGGCGCTTCTACGCCACAAGAATAAATGGCAGCGGCAAACGGCACTGCAGTTGCTTGGAGACCGACAAGACAAAGCCACTTTGCCGCAGCTTCTCTCCATGCTGCAAGAGGGCGACGATCAAGCAGCGCTGGAAGCCCTGTGGGCGATCTATCAGTGCGGCGGGCTGGATGAGCATCGAGCGCTAGAGGCGCTTGCTCACAAAAACTCTCAAGTGCGATTATGGACGGTGAGGCTGTTGTGCGACGACCGCCAGGTTTCAGTGCCGATCGCTCGTCGTCTCGTCGAGTTAGCCGCCCACGAGAACGATATCGAAGTTCGCAGCCAGTTGGCCTGCTCAGCGCGTCGTTTGCCGGCCGATCAGGCGCTACCGATTGTGCGACAAATGCTCACCCGCGACGAAGACGCCGCTGACCTGCACGTGCCGCTGCTGGCCTGGTGGGCGCTGGAAGCCAAGATCACCGAAGACGCCCCAGCCGTGTTGCGGCTGTTCGAGCCGCCGGAAATTTGGAAGCTGCCGCTCGTGCAGCAGTTCGTTACCGAGCGGCTGATGCGGCGATTTGCCGCCACGGGCAAGCGAGACGACTTATTAGTTTGTGCCAAACTGCTCAAGCTCGCGCCCGATCGCGACGAAATCAAACGTTTACTTGCTGGCTTCGAGACCGCCACGGCCGGCAGAGCGCTGGCGGCAATGCCGGAGGAATTGGCCAGCGCTCTAGCCCAGTTTGGCGGCCAGTCGGTGGTGCTCGGCTTGCGGCAAGGCCGCACTGAGTCGGTTGCCGAGGCGCTGCGCACGCTCACTGACACGCGGGCCGACAAGAGCAAGCAGTTGCTTTACATGCAAATCCTGGGAGAAGTGAATCAACCCCGTTGCGTGCCGGTGCTTTTGGAACTGTTCGAGCATACCAACGACGGCGCGCTGCAAGTGGCCGCTCTGGCAGCATTATCACGCTATCCCGACCCAAAAATCGCCACGCTGACGCTTTTAGCTTATAGCAACCTGCCCGACGAAGTTCGTAGCGCCGCCCAGTTACTGCTAGCTAGCCGTAAAGAGTGGTCGCTACGGCTGTTGGAAGCGATTGATGCCGGCGCGATCAGCGCCGGCACGGTGCCGATCGACGTGGTCCAGCATCTTCAACAGCATCGAGACACGCGAATTGCAGCGTTAGTGCGCAAACACTGGGGCGAATTGAAGCCGCTCACCACCGCCGAGGCCGAAGCGGAAATCGCGCGGGTCACTCAGGCAATCCATTCCGGCCGAGGCGTTCCCAAAGCCGGCAAGAAATTGTTCGCCGAAACTTGTGCCAAGTGCCACGCGCTGTTGGGCGAAGGGGGTCGCGTGGGGCCGGATCTCACCAGCTTCCAGCGTGACAACCTGCGGCCGATGCTGGTAGCCATCGTCCATCCCAACGCCGAAATCCGCGAAGGCTACACGAACTATCTAGCCACGACCGATGATGGCCGCGTCGTGACGGGACTGCTTGTGGATCAAGACCCGACCACCGTCGTGCTGCGCACCAACGACGGCAGAGACGTTCCGCTGTCCCGCCGTAGCATTGATGAGTTGCGCGCCCAGTCTGTTTCACTCATGCCGGAAGACCTCCTAAAAAACTACAGCGATCAGCAGCTTCGTGATTTGTTTGCATATTTGCGAAGCAGCCAACCGCTAGTTGATTGAAACAACTTGGCGTTTCTCGGGTCGCAGTAGGACCGTCCGTTGCCGGGCGGGGTCCTGTCCGCGATTTTGTACTCGGGGGTTTTTGCTAGCGTAGGTCCTTGGGCATTCGTTCCTGGAACATGATGGCGAAGTGGTTCAGGGCTTCCTTCCAGTTGTGGATCGCTTTAGTCCAGCGCTTCGAGGCTTCGTTGATCGCTAGGTAAATCATCTTCAGCGCCGAGTCGTGGTTCGGCGAACTCGCCGGCCAAATGATCGACCGACACCTTCATTTCCGGAAATGAAGCGGGGCTCTCATCACCGGTCGGCGAATTCACCGACCAGGTGATCGACCGACACGCAGGGTCCGGCGCGTGCGTCCGCAATTGCCGCCCCGTGGTCCGCGTTGGCTTGCCGCTGAGCGATGAAGAGTGCGTCCGGAAATGCGATTTCGCATGGTCCGGCAACCTCGCCGACTGCTGCCGGCCGAGCCTAAATTTCCACACATTCTGTGTCACAAACGCTGGGGCCTGTGTGCCTTTTTAGCGCTGGCCCGTCGGCCCTGTGACTGGTTCACAGCGTTGACGAAACACCAAACGACGGATTTCACTCCACTGATGCATGTCGCGGTACACTCATCTTCCTCGCGGTTTGTAGGACTTGAGACGGATTTAACGTCTCCAAGTCTTGCCCACATTCCGCGCTCGAGCTGATG
>JADZDJ010000292.1 GCA_020851115.1 Pirellulales bacterium | reverse complement strand
TGCCAACCGCCGGAGACTGGATTTTGAATCGCTACGTGATCGCCTGCTGGCTGCGGCGGGCCAATTAGACCAACAAATCGGTGGTCCGTCGGAGAATATAACCGCCGCAAACGGGGGCAACCGCCGTACGCTCTATGCTCAGATCGACCGGCAAAACTTGCCGAATATATTTCGGACGTTTGACTTTGCGAGTCCTGATGCTCACACGCCAGAGCGACCGCAAACGCTCGTTCCTCAGCAAGCGTTGTTTTTAATGAACGATCAACTCGTTGCTCGTGTCACTCAGGGCATTTTGCAGAACACGAATGACGAAAACTCACAAGAACGGATCGCCAAGCTGTACAGAAAAGTATTAGGTCGCGGGCCCACTCACGAGGAATTGGACCAGGCGGAAATATTCCTCGCCCAGGCGCGGCCCGCTGAACTGCCGCCAGATGAATGGAGCTTTGGCTTCGGTGAGATTACTGAAGGTCAGGTAACGTTCGCAGCCTTGCCGCATTTTGCCGAAAATCGCTGGCAGCCGCGAACCAGTTTCCCAGATAGTGATTTGGGCTACGTATCTGTCACTCCCACGGGAGGTCACCCGGGACGCTCAAATGCGGTAAGTTCCATTCGTCGATGGACCGCACCTCACGCAGGAAAGCTGGTTATTTCGGGTGAACTCCGACGACCCGAACAACAAGGTGACGGCGTTGATGGCATGGTGATTTCCTCTCGGCATGGCATTGTCGGCGAATGGACCGTCGAGCAAGGCTCTCGATCAACGGCCGTAAGCATCGAAGACGTAGTTCCCGGTGATCACGTTGACTTTGTGGTCAGTTGCCGCGCCAACGATGCCTACGACAGCTTTGAGTGGCGCGTGACACTGACGCTCGAAAACCCCGGCGAACGAGAAATCTGGGATGCGGAACGCGACTTCCACGGCCCGGCTGCCGCGCCACTTGAATTGTGGGCTCAGTTTGTCCAGGTGTTGTTAATGTCGAACGAATTCCTTTACGTGGATTGAGTTTTATGTCCAGCCAACACTTGCCCACCGTCTCTCGTCGCGATTTCTTCAATCTCGCCGGTATGGGCATGGGCGGTGCTATGGCCAGCATGCTCATGACGGAGCAGCTCCGTGCGTCAGTCGATCCCTTCGCTGTGCGCCAACCGCACTTTCCTGGCAAAGCGAAGCACGTGATTCATTTGTTCATGAACGGCGGTCCGTCACACGTCGACACCTTTGACCCCAAGCCTATTCTTGCCAAGTACGCAGGCAAGCCCCTCACTTACGACAACCCTGGCACGGAGCGTCCCACGGGCGGCGCGTTGCCCTCACCGTTTCAGTTCAGGAAATATGGCCAATGCGGAACCGAAGTGAGCGAACTGTTTCCTCACACGGCCACATGCATCGACGATATTTGCGTGATACGCTCGATGCACGCGGACGTTCCTAATCACGAGCCCTCGCTTTTACTGATGAACTGTGGCGACGGCCGGCTGATTCGCCCGAGTGTCGGATCCTGGGTTACCTATGGCCTCGGCAGCCTCAACCAAAACCTGCCGGCCTTTGTGTCGTTGTGCCCTGGATATCCGATCCAAGAGTCGCAGAACTGGCAAGCGGGCTTCCTCCCGGGCGTTTATCAGGCCACTTACGTTAATACGCGCCATCAACAGGTCGAACAACTTCTCGACAACATCAAGAACAATCGTGTTGCCCTCAGCGACCAGCGAAGACAACTCGACTTGCTTGCCAGCTTGAATACTCACCATGCCGCCGAGCGGGAGCATGATCCGCAGCTTGAGCAGCAGATGCGATCATTCGAACTCGCTTATCGAATGCAAATTGAAGCCACTGACGCATTTGATGTTTCCCGCGAGCCTCAGCACATCCTCGACATGTACGGCGACGGACTCCAAGCGCGACAGATGCTCGTAGCGCGCCGCCTGGTAGAGCGCGGCGTACGGTTTGTGCAGGTGTGGCATGGCGATGGCCAACCGTGGGATCATCACGACGACATCGCAATCGGTCATGCACGGCTTGCCCGCGAGTGCGATCGAGCGATCGGCGCGCTGCTTGCCGACCTCAAGCAACGCGGCCTGCTCGAAGAAACGTTGGTGCTGTGGGGTGGCGAGTTTGGTCGCACTCCAGTTGTCGAGCTACCCAAAGAAGGTTCCAATCAAGGTAAGATGAACGGCCGCGATCATAACCACCATGGCTTTACCGTATGGATGGCGGGCGGTGGCATCCGCGGCGGTTACGTGCATGGTTCCACGGATGAGTTCGGCTTCCGGGCAACGGAGAAACCCATGCACGTGCACGACTTGCACGCGACGATGCTGCATTGCCTCGGCTTCGACCACACGAAGCTTACTTACCGTTACGCAGGTCGAGATTTCCGTCTGACCGACGTCCACGGAAATGTCGTGCAAGATGTGTTGGCTTGACCAACCCGCCGTGGGGGCCGCTTTACCTTGCAGGCGGAACCTATGGAACCAGGTTCTAGATCACACCCAGACCGAGG
>JADZDJ010000291.1 GCA_020851115.1 Pirellulales bacterium | reverse complement strand
CTTGAGATCCTTCCCCCTGGTTTGGCGTCGTAATATCAAAAAGGGCGATCTTCGGGTAGGTCATTTTTTGCTGGCTGCCTAACTCCTTGATTTTCCGGGCGGTGGAGGGAGTTTTGGCACCGCGTTCCAGATGGGTGAACAGGTCGGTCCAAAGCTCTCCGCGGAGGGTGGTTTGCGCTGCTAGCAGGCATGCGTTTACAGTTTGAGGATTTATCACAATCGTCGATCCGAAGTCCGAGATGAGGAAGATCGATGGCGTTTGACCTCCCATCTCGCCAAACCAGACGGGCGAGTTTGGCCATCAAGAAGTTTACGGCGACCTACTTTTTCGCTTGCTTTTTCCGTTGGCGATCGCGGCTGCGGCAGAACGCGGACGTTTTCTCGCCATCGTCGAGACTTGTGCAGAGCTTCGCTTCCAAACCATCGCGGATCGCGCGCCGCTGTTTTGCAAGCGACCGCGGCTCGAACCGCTTGAGCTGGTTCTTGGCTCTGCCGACGATTTCGCACCGATCGCTAGCCTTGAGAGGCTCGATGCACTTCTCAGGGGTCATGCTGCGATCGGTCGTCCTATGATGACTACTTACTCTGCGATGATTCCACAGAGACGTCTTGCCCATCAACGATAGGCTTGGCGGGGGAGACAACTTTCGCTGGTTCGGCCGGCACGTCCCTATGGGCAAGCCACAATACGGCGTTGCGAAGGATCGTCACGAATTCCTGGCTTTCGAGCGCCCGCAGATCGTGCCCGAGCACCGATGTCAATACATGCCCCTTGCCACACTTATGCAGGAAGACACTGGGGAACACCTTGTCGACAACAGTGGATTTCGCCTGCGCGAGCACTTCGATGGGCCGCCCGTCTAAGGCAAAGCAAGTGTAAAGTTCATCCTGAGTCTTGAAGTCGGGAACAGCTTTCACGATTGGATGGTCGTGCTTGACAATGTTGACGGTGAATTCACCGAACGGATCGTGCCCCGGCAGCGCGCGATCGTAGACCCGACCGATGATCTGTTCGACACGATCCTTCTGCGTTTCGAACATGCCGATGGCTAGGTGATACACGATAATGCCCTTGCCGCTCTCGACAAACTTCCGAATGTTGCTCAGTGCCAGATTGTCGTCCAAGGTGGGCTTGTCGTCTCGAGAATTCCAGAAATTGAAGAACATCACGTCGTAGTCGAAGATCTCATCCGAGCAGAGCACGTTGATGTTGGTTGCCACGCGGACTTCGATCTCCGGACACGATGCGAGTTGCTTGGCGATCTGCGGAGCGGTCGCCCGCCAATTGTGGTACTCGATGCCTGTGACCAGGAGAACCTTCACCGGTTGGTTGGCTGGCGGCTTGTCTTGCGGGGCTGCGCCAACGGAACCGACGAGCACGCCACACAAGAGTAGGAGCAATAGGAAGCGATACAGCAGGGGTGAATGAAGTTTTACAATCATTAGTGAATTGGAAATCCTGTTTGTGTTACTAAGCATCCATTGAACTCAAAAACGTTTCCGACAGCATTGCACCGAATTGCATGAGGCCAACCTGATCGATAGGATGCCTAGCGTCGAATCGATCGACCCTGTGCGTCTCGTTCATGATAACCATTCTCTGCCGGCCCCGTAATGCATCCGCTGAAACGCCGAGCCGGCAGAGCGAGCTACTTCTACACACTGGGCAGTTCATAGCCGGCACGTCGTGGGCGAACCATCGATGGGTGGTTGTTGGCCGCCTCATCATCGACGAACTGCTCGGTCGCTACGTCGAATGTCAATTTTCTCTTAAGGTCGCGGGCGATCACTCCAAAGTGACAAAGCAGCGTGTGGTGGTGAGCGATTTCCACGGTCGTAACCGGATCCTGCCTGCTGCGGATGCAGTCGAGCCAGTTTTTGACGTGGCCAGTCTCGGTAGGATCTAAGTCCTTGGGCATGGCTGCGGCGATCTCTGCCGGGTTGGTGCGAAACTGATTTCGGTTGATTTCGGCCTTCCCTTTGCTGCCGAAAAAGACACCGCCAAATGCCGGCCCGCCTTTCCCTTCGGGACGCATGACGATCGTGGTGCCATCGGCATATTTCATGTACAAGGGACTTCGGTTTTGGGCGTTGTCCGTTTCGGTTGCACAGATTTCTACGGGCAATTCCTTATCTTTGCCGAGCGTCCACTGAACCTGATCGAATGCGTGGGTGCCAAACCCCGTCATGCCCCATGTGCTGCCTCCTCCATCGTACTCGCGATACCGCCCCCAGGCTTCCGTACTGTCGAGCAGATCCGGATCGCACGGGTACAGCGGGGTCTGATCGGTCCACAGATCCCAATCGAGTCCCGTTGGACAGGGCTTGAGCTCCTTCGGAGGACTGTAGTCGCATGGGGATAGAAAATTGGGCACCTCCACCTTGGAGATGGTGCCAATGGCGCCTTTGTGAATCTGATCCACCGCCCAACGATTGATCGCCAGCGAGCGAGCTTGCGCACCGACCTGGAACACACGTTGGTGCTTGCGTACCGACTTGACAAGCCGTTGACCTTCCTGGACGGTCAGTGCGAATGGCTTTTCCGCATAGACGTCCATCCCGGCGGCCAACGCGAGCAGTGCAGGCCGCGCTCGCACGTGGGTAGGCGTCGTCACAAACACGCCGTCCAGCTTTTCTCGCTCGAGCATCTCGACATAATTGGAATATTGAACGGCCTTTTCCGCCTCCGGCGCTGACTCTTTGTACCAATTGAGGAAGGAAGGTATCTGCGGCGCATTGCAGTCGCATACTGCTTGAAGGTACATTTCCTTCGGCCAGTTCAGCAGTTGGCGGATGCGGAGCCCCAGGCCAATGACGCCGAACTTCACCCGATCATTGGCTCCAACGGTGCCGTCCATTCCAAGGACATGCCGAGGAATGATCATTGGTGCTGCGATCGATGCGGCTGCTGCCTTCAGTAGATGTCGCCTATTCAACGGATACCGAGCCATGAGATCCTCCTCGAAAAATCAGGATAGAGAATTGGGTAATTTGAAAGTACGCGTGGAACGGATGTAGTCGATGTCGATCGTTTCAGTTACAGGGGGCAATGGGTTGACGGAAACTGGTTCGTTGGATGGGACAACAGGGTGTCAGCCATCCGATTGGTCAGACGGCAGCTTTGCAAGCAAATTGGTGAAGTACCGTCTATACTACATCCAAAATATCGTGTACAATCCGAATTTGCAATATCGGTATCCATTTGTCTGCATTTAATTGGCTCGAATTAATTTTTCGACGTAACTCGTTTGCTGATAACAGAAAATCGATGCTATCGCGTCGATGTCGTCATAAATTGCAAGTCCAAATTAGAGCCAACTTTGAAATCAAGCAATTCCACATGGCCAGGTTGAAGAGATAAGCGAAGCCCGACGATGCCATCAACCTGTCGCGATTCGCTCGGCCAGTGTCGAGGCAGCATCCAAATCCAAAACAGATTCCGACAACACTAACATTTCACAGGGGGGACTCAAAAATGAAGATCGGCTTTCATACCGACGCGTTCAATTCCGTTTACGCAAATTTTGAAAGATGCCTCCAGTGGGCCCAGGAGCACGACGTGCACTACATTGAGTGCGGTGTCATTGACGGGGCAAGCTGGATTCATGGCCTGGGTTATTTCCCGCATGTGGCATTATACGAAGATCCGGCCGTCTTGCGGCAAAAGATGGAGAGATTCGGCGTCCGCTTCTCGCAAATCGATGCCGCGTTTCCGATCTCCGCGTCTGACGCTCCATTGCGAGGCGTCCCCTATGTGCTAAAGACGATCGCCTGGGCGGCACTGGCGGGCTGCCCGTGCGTCGACACCACAGACGGCTTGCACGCCCCTCCCGGCATCACGGACCAGGACGCGATGGACATGATGAAGCGGAGCTATCAACAGATGATTGAGGTGGCCGAGGCTCACAAGATCGTTCTCAATATCGAGCCGCACGGATATTTCACCACCAAGCCCGAATTCATGCGCCGAATGCTCGATTTCTGTGACTCGCCCTACCTGCGATTGAATTTGGACACGGGCAACACGTTTATCGCCGGCCAGGATCCGGCCACCTACCTCGGCCAGTTCATCGACCGCGTGAGCCATGTGCATGTGAAGGATGTTCCCGCATCGCTCATGGAGGCCCGCGGCAAGTCGATGGGCATCGCGGCCAACGACTACTGTGTCTTGGGCGAGGGGGTTAATGCCGAGAATATCAAGAAATGCCTGATCATGCTTCGCGACCACGGCTACCAAGGGACGCTCAGCATGGAATGCGAAGGTCGCGGCGGCCCAATGATCGACCAATCGCTCGCCTGGATCCGAAAAACATTGGCCGAATTGAAGATCCCGGAAGAAAAATAGGGTCGGCCGAGTCTGGGGAAAAAGACTCGGAGCGTCTAGGAGTCTGTCCGGGAACTGAAGACGACAGTCAATTCGATCCAGGCGGGTGAGGTGGTGGTAGCGCGCGAGCGGTTGCGAGGCAAATGAGTGGCGCAAATGCCTTGGAGTCTGGGAAAGGAGGGGGGCTCGGCGGGGAAATGGAGCGGTAATGCGCAGGCGCGCACAACATCCCAGCAGGTGAGCAGCACGCCGTTCCACTTCTTCTGCAACGACGACCAGCAGCGCTCAATCGGATTGTACTTGCTGTGATAGGGCGGATAGTAAACCAAGCGAATTTCCAGCCCGGACCAGTCGGCAAACTCGATCATGCGTTTGAGGAACTGAGTCCGCGAGCCGGAATTCTTCGGCCCGTTGTCCAGGTAGACGACCAAACGCCGAACCGTGCGGCATTGTTTGCGAACCGACTCCCACCAAGCATGCAAGCAGTCTCCCCAAAAGTCGCTGGTCTCCGCAGTGCCAAACAAGAGCGTCAAGGCGCCCGTAGCCAGCATCAAGACCCCGAACGGCACCAATTTCTCCTTCGCCGGCGGATCGTGGTCCCAGCCCTTGGTGACCTTACCTTGGCTGTCGGTTCTGGCCCCCCCCATCTCAAGACGTATTCGCCGAGACTGACTTTCGCTTTGGTATCCACCGAGATTTCCAAGGTCTCCGGATCGTCTTTCGCCTCCTCATGCACCGCACGCACATTGTCGAAGATCGCATCGGTGTCTTTCGTCTTCTTCAGCGGCTTGCCCTTTTGGATTCGCTTGAGTCGATAGTTCATCCGATTGAGAATGTCGCGAATCGTGCGTTCGCTGGGAAGCTCCTCTTCCGAGTAGCCTTTCTCGAACAACTCCCGCCGCACTTCACCGGCCGAAAGGTTCGTGTATTGCCGCGATGACTTCAATTCGGGATCGGACTGCGTATGCCCCAACAGCGTTCGATCGGATTGTATTGCCGCCGCGCGAGAATTCAATACCAAGAGACATCTCCCTTATCAACTAAGAACGGGACAACCTCGACAATCTCCCTGGCTTTCGCCTTTTTCGTCAGCCCAGATTTGGCCCGGCCATACGGTGGCGGCATTTCGACCTATTGGCATCATCCGCCGCTTGACGTAAAGTAGAATCTAGCAAGCAGTTCCGGAGGGTAAGCGAATGGCTAGCGGCCACACTGGAAATGTGGTGCCGGGCAACCGGTTGCGGGTTCGAATCCCGTGCCCTCCGCTGGAAAAGAAACGCTCTTCTTAATCGCTTGCGGTGGTTGCACTTGCGAAGCGATATCCGCAAGCGACGCCGCTCTTGTCCCTGATTTGTCCCGGTTCGGTGCCTCGTCGTTAACGACACCGGCGCTAAGCTGCTGAGTACCGTAATTGGCGCTCAGCAAACCCGCGAACACAAACCAAAAGCTGCCGGCCATCTTCAGCGCCGAGTCGCGGTTTGGATACTGCTTGCGATTCCGCGTGAACTTGCGGATCACGCTGTTCACCGATTCGATCAGGTTCGTGGTGTACATCACCTTGCGAATCGGTCGCGGCATCTCGAACATCGTGGTGATGTGCGGCCACTTCAGCCGCCACTGTCTGGAGATTGTCGGATACTTGGCATCCCACTTTTG
>JADZDJ010000290.1 GCA_020851115.1 Pirellulales bacterium | reverse complement strand
GCGGTGATCGTACTGCCGCTAGTTCCGGTGTCGTTGTCTAGAAAATCGAAGCGGATCTCCTCGCCCTGCCCCGCAACATTGTCGTAGAAATCCCAACCCGCCATGCGAACCACGATATATCTGCTACCGACAGTCGAGGATGTGATATTGTCAATCTGCAGAAAATTGTCCGCAGCTAAGTCATTGAACTTGCCAATCCGGAACCTACCCGCGCCGTCGGTGAACGAATCGGTCAAGTTATTGGAAATGGTCCACCCTGCGCCACCTGGGGTGCCCGTATTGCTCGTAGAATCCAGTTCGGTTCCTAAACTTTCATTAAACTCGAAGGCATGAAAATCCACGGCGCCCGCGAGCCGAGTTTCCCACACAAGCAGGGCGGTCACCAAAAGACATAGGCAACGACGCGAGTTCTGAATAGACATCAGCAGACCCTCAGCTATCAAAAAGTGCGTGAACGAACCCGGGCCGCGAATGAAATCGCCACCAAGAGCGACAACGTCTGCGAGCAAGGTTCGGGAATGGTCACAAACAGGGATTCAAAGGCCGCGATTCCATTCACAGCGATGTAGTGGTCCTTGAACAAAGCGAAATCAGAAATGTCGTTGAAGCCATCGCCATTGAGATCGCCCGCTTCATAGGCGTCGATCGGTGCAAGCTGCGAAAGGTCGGCTTCAGCGTTGGCCAAGAATTTTTGCCAGTCAGAAGAATTCAGCACCCCATCGAAGTTCAAATCGGCGAATTCGTAAAGCACTTCCTGAAACGCCAGCCCGAAATTGCGTCCCAGCGAAAAGAATCGTTCGCTGTTCTCATCAGGCAGGAACTGCGTTTCAAACGTTGCCGAGAACTCCGCGTTCAAATGATCGCGGCCGAACTTGGCCGCAGTGTCGTCTTCCAAGAGCGCGTTGTTCGTGTCGATCTCCGGCTCGAACTGCAGAATCGTCTGCCAAAGAGGATCGCTTTGGTACTCGGGAAGGATAAAGCCGTAGTGTCCTGTCTTGCCGTTCACGGTCGAGTGGAAGTCAAGCAAGTAATCAATATCGAGCCCCGTATCAATTCGAACCGAATCACCGACCACTTCGATGTCGTCCAGGCCGTTATAATTGGGAGGAATCCAGTATCGATTGGGGTCGAGATTTTCACGCTGCACTGTGCTGCGATTGTAACCTGCCAACCGCCCGTCGGGGTTTGCCATCGGGTAAACGTAAAACTCGGCGTACTTCCGCAAGATCGCGGCCTCGGCTTCGTCGCTGACCAAAAAGTCGACGAGCCCTTCCAGCGTGAAGTTGCCTAATGTTTCGTTGGCATGCACCCCGCCGATGAGCACCACTTTCTTTTTCGCGATGGCCCCGCCGTTGGGATCGGTGATCTTGTAACCGTACATATCCTGCGGCGCGATGGTTCGCCCCAGATCGTCGATGCCCCCCGGCGACTGGCCAATCACCAGGTTTGGATCGCCGCTCAATGTTGGCGAAACCCAAGGACTCGAAATCAGGCTGTTTGTGTGGGCGATTGCCCGGCTTTGCGGATAAGGCAATCCATAGGCAATAAAAACCCGATCCTCGGTAAAAGCTCCGGTCTTGGAAAAGGTGAATGTATCGAGCGCCGCATTGCGAACGTTGTTTTCAAAGAAGAACCAATTTTGTTGGTCGTAGCTGTAGACCATTTTGTGCCCGACAAGGCTGGAACCGCCGGTATCGAAGTTATCACCGATGCGAAAGGTTACCTGCTGGCCGGCCACACCATCGGCCGAGAAGTACAGCCACTTCCAATCACCCGTGTTGTAATTGTCTCTGCCGGCAAGCGTTACGAGATTGCCAGAGACTGACGAACCCGCCTCATCGAGACTCCCCGAGTCGAAGTCGGCATCGAGCACGATCACACCGTGCGCCACCGTGCTCGAAATTGCCAAGGCCATTACGCAGAGCGCGAAGAATCTCATTCGGTGCCGCGTCATCTGTTGCATCATCAAAAAGCTGTTAACGATTCTTGGGGACCTAGCAATTGCTCCTCGGATCTCGAAACGGTAGCAAGCAGTTCCTAATCTCCTGCGACAAAATTAGTCCGACGCGGATCGGCCACACCGATCAGCTTGCCATTGTCAGCAAACTGGATGCCATTACCACCGCCGAAATACGTGCCGTTGCGGCGGTAACGTTTCACTTGCCAGCCGAGGGCTTTCAGGTCGGCATCCCAGCCGGCAGGCGCATCATTCTCCAACTCGATACGATTGAAGGGCTGTTTAGACGTCACGGGGCGCATGAGATGAAATCGCGACGCCGCAAAGGTCTCACGAAGGCTCTTCTTTTGATCAAGCAACATCCAGAGCAGCTGAATCGTTGTCGTGGGAATGCGCTGCCCACCCGGAATACCCAGTGCAAGGTACGGCTTACCCGCCCGAGTCACGATCATGGGGGCAATCGTGCTGCGGGCCTTCTTACCCGCGGCAACGTAGTTGATATTATCCGTGTCGTGAACCGAGAAGTTGCTCAGGCTGTCGTTCAAGAGAAAACCGGTACCGGGGGCCACGACCGCAGCTCCAAAGTGCAAGCTCAACGATTGAGTCAGACTGACCATATTCCCTGCAGAGTCGGCCACGACCAGGTGAGTCGTACTGGCAGTCGGCAAGTCCTCGGCCGAGGCTCCCACCTTCTGCTGTTTCGGATAAGGCTCTCGCGGATTGACCTTGGCCGCAGCCGAGGCCAATTGGGCTGCCGCGGCAACGTTCACGAGGTTTTTAGCATCCGCGAGTGAGCGGGGACCATCGCCGACTTGTTCTTGAATTTGTGGGTACAAACACAATAGCACCCGGCTCATCTGATTGGCGAACTCCACCGGAGACGCATCCGCCCCCAGTTGCGGCATTTGCTCGAACGCCCCAAGCGTCGCCAGAACTGTTGTGCCGCCCGTCAATGGCGGCGGACACGAATAAACTTGATTCCCACGGTAGTCGATCGAAATCGCGGTGCCGACTTCGGCCCGATACGCGGCCCAGTCTGACAACTTCATGGCCGATCCCTCGGCGCGAGCAGCTTTCACGATCTGCCGTGCGGTGCTACCCGTGTAAAACGAATTCGCACCATTGGCGCCGATATCACGCAGTGTGGCAGCCAGATCGGCATTTTTCAGCCGTGCGCCCTCGGGAGGCAACTCATCGCGATAGAGGTAAAGGTCCGCGGCTT
>JADZDJ010000289.1 GCA_020851115.1 Pirellulales bacterium | reverse complement strand
GCGCGTCTCGATCAGGGTGGCAAGGTGCTTTTGCTCGTGCCTCCAACGCGAGTCAAGGGCGACGGACGCGGCAAAGTGGGCCTCGGTTTCTCCAGCATTTTCTGGAATACCGCTTGGACCGATCGGCAATTGCCACACACACTCGGCATCCTTTGCGATCCCGAACACCCATTGTTTGCCGCATTTCCCACGGAATACTACAGCAATTGGCAATGGTGGTACCTGGTGAGTCGGGGCGGTGCGATGATCCTCGACGGCCTGCCGCCCGATTTGCGGCCGCTCGTGCAGGGAATCGACGACTGGGTCACGAACCGCCGTTTGGGCCTGGCATTTGAGGCGAGGATGGGTCGAGGCAAGCTTCTCGTCTGCAGTATCGATCTCGAACACGAATTAGAAGCTGACCCTGTGCGTCGTCAATTTCGCCAAAGCCTGTTCGAGTACATGGCCAGCAATGATTTCGCACCTCAGCATGAGGTAACCGTCGAGCAAATCCAATCTCTCATGCACCCTCAGTCGCCCATGGACCGCCTTGGGGTAATCGCCGTCACAACCGATAGCGAAGAAATGGGGAGCGAAGGCTACCTGGCCATCGACGGCAACCCGAAGACCTTCTGGCATACCCAGTGGCGGGCAGGTGGCCCCGCCCTTCCCCACACGTTCCAGGTTGAGTTCAAGTCGCCGATTGCCATCCGCGGCTTCACGGCACTTCCGCGCCAGGACGGTGTCCGTAACGGCTGGATCAACGATTATCTTTTCTATGCGAGCGACGACGGCAAGGAATGGGGGCAGCCGATCGCACGCGGCAGTTTTTCTGCCGACAAAGAACTGAAGACGATTGAACTCGCTAAACCGGTGACGGCCCGCTTCTTCCGCCTGGTTGCCACCTCTGCATTCGATACGCGGCCGTATGCTTCCATTGCAGAGTTTACCGTCTTACCGGCGGAAAAGGATCTCGAAGGGGCAATGTCTCCCAAGGCCAGCAGTCATGAAATCAGAATCGATAAAAACAGCACCGGCCTTCGATACGACGGCGTCGGTGCCGTCAGTTCAGGAGGTTCATCGCGATTGCTCGTCGACTATCCCGAGAAGCAGCGCAATGAAATCCTGGATTATCTCTTCAAGCCGAATTACGGCGCAGCGCTTCAGATTCTCAAGGTCGAAATCGGCGCCGATACGGATGCGACTTGTGGTGCAGAACCCAGCCACATGCGCACTCCTAACGAAATCAACTGCGAACGCGGTTACGAATGGTGGCTGGTGAATGAAGCAAAGGCGCGCAATCCTGATATCAAGTTGTATGCGCTGGCCTGGGGCGCGCCGGGCTGGCTTAAGGACGGATTCTGGTCCGACGACAATATCCGCTACACGATCGCCTGGCTCGACTGCGCGAAGAAACACGGCTTGCACATCGACTATCTCGGCGGCGGCAACGAGCGAGGTTGGAACGCCGAGTACTATGTGAAACTCTCAAAAGCGCTCGATGAACATGGTTACGGCCACATCCAGGTTGTTGCCACCGACGACCACAATCCGCCGAATTACTGGTCGGTAGCAGACGAAATGAAGCAGAACCCAGAATTTGCCGACGCAGTCGATGTCTTGGGGCAGCATGACGTTTGCGTCTGGCGGAGCCAGCAACGCTGTTGTTTTGTCAGCGATCAGGCAGCCAGCATGGGGAAGCCGCTCTGGGACAGCGAGAACAGCACTCAGGACTATCTCGTCGGCGCTGAGCCGCTGGCCCGCGTCATGAACCGACATTACATCGACGCTCGCATTACAGGCAATCTCAATTGGGCCTTGGTCGGTGGGTACTACGGCAACTTCCCGGCGCCAGGTACCGGTTTGATTCTGGCTGATCGCCCCTGGTCGGGTTACTACGACGTTGGTGCCATCGTGTGGGTTAACGCCCATACGACGCAGTTTGTGCAGCCGGGTTGGCGCTATCTCGACGATGCCTGCGGCTACACACCCGGCGGTGCGAGTTATGTTACTCTTCGCCCGCCGCAAGGCGATGACTTTACGATGGTGATCGAAACGCTCGATCTGGCGACGCCAGAGACAATGGAAATTCATATCGCTGAGGGTCTGTCGAAGGGCGATATCTGCGTGTGGGCGACCGATCTGTCGACCGATTCTTTGGACGACGATTTCATATTGACCGCGACAATACAACCCGACGCCGGTACTATTCGGCTGCCGACCCAACCCGGGCATATCTACACCCTGTCGACCACGCGCGGGCAACACAAAAGTGACGTACAGTCGCTGGCAAGCGCAGAGGAGCGCATGCCGCTACGATATCGCGAAGATTTTGAGAAATTGAGATCGACAAAGCTTGCGCCGTATTTTGCCGACGTGCATGGAGCATTCGAAGCCTCACCCTGTGGTGGCGGACGCGCGGGAATGTGCTACCGCCAGGTGATTCAGCAGGAGCCGATCCTTTGGCACGGGGCGAAGATGCCGCCGACCACGATCATCGGCGACCCCTTGTGGTGGGGCGATTACGAAGTGAGTGTTGACGCTCTCCTTGAACAACCAGGCTACGTCGAACTGCTCGGCCGTGTTGAGGGCCAGCAGCACAATGCCGCCGGGTATCACTTGCAGGTAAGCAACACTGGTACATGGCGATTATTCAGCGAGGATGAGCGAGGTTCCGAGCACACCTTGGCTTCGGGGCAGGCGCCGGAATTCGGAATCGGCCGTTGGCATCGACTGGGTTTGCACTTCCTCGGCAACGAAGTTACTGCCTTTTTGGATGGCGAGCGGTTGGCGAGCGTTCCCGATGAATCACACACAACGGGTCAGGTGGGGCTCCGCGTGAGTGCCTGGCAGAACGCTCAATTCGACAACTTGGAAATCACGCCGACGGCATCTGCCCCCCAGTTTGTGCCCCATGCGGAATTGATGCTTACCGCTGCGAGCGAGCAGAGTGAAAATGACTTCGGCTCGATCTTCACGGCCAGGAAAGCAATCGACGACCGCGTAGAGACTGCCTGGATGCCGGCGTTTGGCCGCATGGCCTCGGAGCCGCAGTGGATCACCGCTGACCTGCAAAGAGCGAGAGAAGTGAGCGGACTCGCTTATAAACCCCCGATCGTAAATACCAAGAACACGGCGATCACCGCCTGGAAAGTTTCTCTCAGCCACGATAACCAAACATTTGAAGAAGCCGCCGCCGGCACCTGGGAACCTACTGGAGCTACGAAAACAGTATTCTGGCCCACTCAAGTGGCGAGATATGTCCGCCTCGAACCCGTCGCTGGAACAACAAGCTGGCCGCGGGACGGCGTCGCAGTAAGCGAATTGAATGTCATCGTTCCGCCGAGTGGCGCCGACAGCATTACGGTGAGTGAGCGCTAGCCGCCTCGACGGTTTCTTTGCTCCTTGCGGCATCGTCGTGAACGGGGAACCACTCGAGCAAACGCGCCGCAACCAATCTGTGGCCGGTGCCATTGGGGTGATTGCTTTGCGACATCAAATCCGCGAGTTTGCCGCGAGAATTGCCGTATTTCTGAAACATCGCCAGGCTGTCGACCAATCCCGTTCGATATTGTCGTGCTAACTCGTGAATTTGAGCTGCGTGCAGAACGAGAGGATCTTGAGGATCATCGAGCTTCGCATTGAGATCGGCCGTCGGTGTCAACAGAATCACCTTCACGTCGTCGGCCAGTGCTTCCTCGATCATGCTCTGCCACGCCTTCTTGGCCCGTTCCAAACCAATGCCGCGATCGTTGAGCGCATAGTCGATCGTGACCACGTCGGGACGATGGCTCAGCACGTCGCGGTGAAACCTCTCTGCGCCGGATTCCGAATTCTCACCTCCGATGGCCGTCACGATGACATTGATAACGGCATGCGGAAATCGTTTCGCCAGACCCGATCGCAAGAGATGGGGGTACGCCTCCAGCGAGCGTACTTCCGGTGTCGCAAAGTACCCTGCCGGCACGCTATGGCCGTGGCAGACAATATTCACAGTACGATTGTGCGGCCAAACTTTGCACAGCTCTTCGGTCATGGATCGTAGATATACAGCGGGGTCGGCAACGGAAGGTCGTAGTAATTGTTGTCCCGTGACGGACTGATTATTTAATACTAGAACAAGTATGAGAGTGAATTGACAACGCACGAAGGCTCTGTTTGGAAAAAGTGACACTCAAAAGCCTCGCGATGATAGTTCAAATAGATGAAGTTTGCATCGTTATTTTAATAACGTACTGGAGGAGTATGAAGACTGACTACAAGAGAGTTTCGGTGACTGTTCCTTCCAAAAATCCTATCCACGTTGGATTTGAGAAGCTGGGAAATCTTCGACTTACGAGGGGTGAGCTTCTAAAATTGTCCTGTGGTGTTTGACTCTCTACGACAACGCAGTTTTCAATGATGCGATAGCCCACGACTTTCGGACAGAGGACAGCTTCGCTGACTCCTCTGTGACTCCTTGTGGGGGTAGCATCCCCTGCGCCGTCAAGGATCAGGCCGTGCGACCTAGCGCGGCTCCCTCCCCCATCTTCCGCGCTCATTCTTCGCTTGTGCAAACAGGGTGGCTCTCCGCTGTTGGTCGTCCTAAACTGCGCGTCCCCTTTGCTTTCGGGCTTTGCGTTCCCGCTGCCCACAAGCAGTGCTATTTTGCACCGGGTCTCTATTCACAAACACAAACGGAGGAATTGATTATGCCTACGCCCTCACTCCAGAACAGCAGCGAACTAACACCAATCCCTTTATAACAACTGGTACAAGAATTTAAGGTTGGTCAGCTACATGTCTGTTTCTTTTGCCAGCCATTGGTCTTCCTTGTGATCGATGGCCTTTCCTCTTGGTGACACCTGTCAATGTTGACATCCAGAATCGTTACTCATTCAAACAGACCGTGATGTTCCGATCGTTGATTGTTCAACTCTTCGAGTAGCTGCCAACAGTTAAGTTGCATACGCGGCAAATGAAAT
>JADZDJ010000288.1 GCA_020851115.1 Pirellulales bacterium | reverse complement strand
CCGCCATCGCCACCTGTAAGAAGCAGCACCGCAACTTCTTCGCCTTCCTGCTCGAATCGATTCGCGCTCAACTCCAAAACCAAACCGCCCCCAGACTGCTCCGCAGCTAAGGCCGTGAACGGTTACATAAATTGTTCGTTTTTGCTTTTCAATTGTTGCTGAAACCTCCGCAGTGCATTCCCGCCCAGCGACTCACTTTCCTGAACCCTGATCCCTTTGCCGATGCATATTCTCGCAATCGAAACCACCGATCAGAGCGGAAGCATTTCGCTGCTCGATGGTGATCGCGTACTCCAATCGCGAGATTTGCCTACCGAACCGCGCAGTGCCGCTACCTTGGCTCCGGCAATTGCCGACCTGCTTTCTGCCGCGGGCTGGGCGGCCGCGGATGTGAAAATCATAGGCGTGGCGACCGGTCCAGGTTCATTTACGGGCCTGCGGGTGGGTGTGACAACGGCCAAGATGCTCGCATACGCGTTTGCAGCCGATGTGGTTGGTGTCAATACGCTGGAAGTAATCGCCTGCCAAACACCGCCGGGGATCGACCGCGTTTGGACGGCGATCGACGCCCAACGCAAGCAGTTGTTTGTCAGCCAATTTGCCCGCGATTCCTGCGGCCAGTGGCAAACCGTCGTGCCAACACAGATCGCGTCCGAGACACAATGGCTCGCAGAATTGACCAGCGGCAACGCGATCAGCGGGCCAGCACTGACGAGCCTCAAACCTCGGCTGCCGATGGGGGTCGAAGCGGTTGATGAATCTCTGTGGCATCCGCAGGCTGCAACCGTGGGAATGCTGGCATGGCAGCGATTTAACTCCGGGCAGCGCGACGACATTTGGTCGCTCGCCCCGCAATACTTTCGCCTTAGCGCGGCTGAAGAAGAAGTGCAGCGGCAAATGGAATCGTTCTTATCGTAGAGGCCGCGCCAAGAACTTGCAGCGGCAGGGAGCGCTGCATCAAAGGGCTATAGATAAGGCGACAGCAGTCTCGCGACGCCGTCGCGAAGGCGGATCGGCAATGCTCGGCCATCAACCTCTTGCAAGGTCAATCGCCGGGCGACGGCGCGTTTTGCTTCGATCAATGCTTCCATTCGTGTGGCTAGCTGACGGTCGTAAATTTCGACGTTGAATTCAAAATTCAGCCGCAAGCTGCGAGCATCCCAATTTCCCGACCCCATCAGGGTCCAAAGGCCATCGACGACCATCAGCTTTGAATGGTCGAACGGCGCAGGGGTGAGCCAGATCTTGCAGCCGCGTTCGAGATACTGCCAAAGTGTGGCCCAGGTCGCCCATTGCACCGTGGTAAGGTTGCCGCGCTCGGGCAGCATGATATTTACATCGACGCCGCGCATGGCCGCCACATTGAGCGCCGCAATGATGCCGTCGTCGGGAAGAAAATATGGCGTCACGATCGACAGTTTATCTTGCGCCACGCCGAGCGCACCGATCAACATTAGCCGTATTTTTCCCAGATCTTCGTCTGGACCATACGAAATGCTACGAGCAAGCATTTCGCCGGCATCCTTCAACGGCGGATACCACAATTCGCCGGCCAACACTTCGCGGGTCGAAAAGACCCAATCTTCGGCAAACACTTCCTGCAGATGCTGCACGATTGGTCCGAACAACCGAAAATGTAGATCTTGCGTCGGCCCTTTTAGATTCTTCGACAGCCAACAACCGCCGCGGATATTCATGCCGCCGGTAAAGCCAAGTTCGCCGTCGATCACCAGAATTTTGCGGTGGCTACGAAGATTGAAATACGCAAAAAAGCCAGGCACGAGCGTTGGCATGAACGTACCGTAGCGAATGCCGGCTTTGCGCAGCATGCGAACGATCGAAGGAAATGTGTAGCGCACGCCAATGTCGTCGAGCAGCACGCGGATTTCGACGCCACGGTTCTTGGCTCGCTCGAGCGCATCGATAAACAACCGCCCCACTTCGTCATTGTCGAAAATGTAACTCGCCAGGGAAATTGATCGTTGGGCCGAGTCGATCGCTGCGAGCATTGCCGGGTAGGCTTCGTCGCCATTCACCAGTGGCTCGACACGATTACACTTGAGCAAATGCCGACCGGTCACGGTGCCGCCAAGCTCGACCAAACGCAACAGGTGATCACCGTCGTTGCCAAGTGTGGCTTGAATCCTCTCTGGCGAAGCGACGTAGACATCGTCGGCGGGCTCGCTGGCAGCTTGTCCACTGCGTTTCATAATCGCTCGCCGCTGAATGCGGTTGATGCCGAACATCCAGTACAAAATCGCACCAAAGAGCGGTGTCAGCAGAATCAGTCCGACCCAGCCGATCGTCGCCCGGCTGTCTCGCTTGTAGAGAACCGCATGACAGGTGGCGACCAATTCGATGATCGCAATCGCGATCCCCGTTAGATGCGGCCAGAAATGGGAAAAAAATTCGTTCACTTTGCAGGTAGGATGTTGCTCGATCGGACCCGTTGAACTTCAACAGACAACAGGCTTTGCCGCACGAGGAAAGCGCAGCCTATGTCTCTTCCTGCACTTTCCGAAAAAACACGAAATTGATCTCTGACAAAAAAGGCTCCTCCATCATGCTTCAGTTGCCAAACGCACCGCACAATGGAGGAGCCAAGGATGGCGAAGCCGGAATGTCGTTGGACGT
>JADZDJ010000287.1 GCA_020851115.1 Pirellulales bacterium | reverse complement strand
GATCGTGGGCCTGGTAGCTGGCGGTCGAGTAGAGCTGCGCCGCGGTGAAACCTTGGGCTGTGCTAAAACGAGCCCCTTGCACCTGAGCGCCGGTGAAGTCGGCATTCGTCAATGTGGCTGTGTAGAAGTACGCATTCGTGAGGTTCGCTTGGCTGAGGTCGGCATCCGTGAGATTGGATGAGAAAAAATACGCGTATTCCAAATCCTTGCCGATCAAATAAGCCATCGTCAAATCGCGAGAGTGGAGACTGGCGTAGGGAGCCGCAACTGCGCCCGATCCACCGGGACACAGCGTCGCGCTTGGCTGCTTCCCCTCCCCTGGATCGCCTGGATTGACGTATTCCCACTGGTAGATGTCGGCCCGCGCGACCGTTGCCCAGACCAGCGCTGCGGCAAGCGCGGCCGATCGAGACGCGCAATGCCGCTTGAGGACCGAAGATTTGCCTGCGTTCAGGCCAGCCCGCAAAACTTCCGTTCGAATAGTTACGCCGCCATACCAGCGAAAAAGCCATTGTATCATGGATTAAAATTCAATCCTTTGCCCGCGGAGGATTGTGCGCACGCCATCGAGCTACGGAAAATGCTTCGATGGGACCAGCATCCAAGATGTACCGGCATCCAAGGTAGTTCATTCTGGTGGTTTGGTCAAGCAGTTTGTGCGGCGGCGGGTATCCTAGATGAAGGATCTCTCAGAGCGGGTGTGGAAAGATAGGAACCTGTCACGCGGGAACCGGGCCAGCGGCCCTGCTTTCTTTCGTGTTTTCGTGCTTTCGCGATCCGATCCCCGCCCGGCAGCCCCAATCCCAGGGTAGCATCGAAGGGTTCGGGAGTCGGTGTGGCGAGAGTCTTTCCATGGGAGTGACGTCAACGCCCGCACCGACTCCCAACCCCTTTGGCCCGGCATACTTTGTGCAGTTTGAATCAGGAGTCGGCTTCGCCCCTTGACAGCTACCTATACATGCGATAACATGGACAGGCCAGCACCATCGCTGGCGAGGCCCGCCGTGCCAAACGGCATGCGGTGGCCGACGATCCTTGACAATTCACTTCGCACATCGCAACCCACGGCCACCGCAGTTCGCTCCAGTCTCAGCACTCGACGGCTTCCCCCATGCCCGTCCGCGCTTTTGCATGATTTAGCCGATGGACTCACGCACGATTCAAAAAACATCCAGCATCGCGCATTGAGCATCCACCCCCTTATTTTCCATCGACCCTCGCCACGCCTCAAATCTCGAAAACACTCGTAAATTCGCGATCCATTTCGCTTCCGCCCGCCGATTTTTTGCACACCCCCCCGGACATGAACCGGAAATTTGTCTTGCGAAAATCTTCACGGCGCTCGGGAAAATCGCACTTTTCCCGCTCCTTCATTTCCACGCAAAAAAATTTTTGAAAATCACACCATGACACCAATCCTAAAACCTTGCAACGACCAATGGATTTGACCTGCTCGGCAGGGCCTGTCGGCATCCTCCTGGCATTGTCGCTCTCCTGGCATTGTCACTGAGGTTGTATCCAGTCTAACAACGGAGGATTCGCCAGACCCTGGCAACATGGCGGCGATTGCGACTTGAAAGGCGGCACCATGGATGACACGATCGACTCGACGTTGGAATTCAAACCGGTCGTCTCAAAAAGGTGTTGTATCACCGCTTGCGACAACCGGCTGCGAATTGATTGATTGGAGAACAATCGAGCCCAGATTTTAGCCTGCTGAGCGAATAAGACTGCAAGCCGCTTGGACGGCGTGGTATGATGGCTTTTGCCGATATGGCCCGGCTGCCGCTTGTCTTTCCTCGCGCAAGAGGGCTTACCAGCGATGCTCAATCGACTTGATCCTTCGAATCCGAAACATGTGGAGTTGCGAAATACGCGCCGGCTGGCAGGGCCGGCAATCGCTGCCGTCGGGCTGGTGTTTACCGCCATTGGCTTGATTAACTTCTTCTCCACGTTTGGCAGCCCCGAGCCGCCGCGGCTGTTTTGGTGTGTGTTTGTGGGTGGGCTGATCTTCATGGCTGGTTTGGCGATCAGCAGGTTTGCCTATCTTGGGGCCATTGCTCGATATCTGTCGAACGAAGTCGCGCCGGTTGGCAAAGATGTCGTCAACTACTTGGCCAAGGAAACAAAAGATTCGGTGCGCAACGTGGCGGCAACTGTGGCGGAAGGACTTCGCTCGATGGAGTTGCCCGGCGGAGATCCGGCCGCGGAACAGCCGGTCGAAGTCAAAGTTCGCTGCCGCCAATGTCGAGCGCTGAACGACGAAGCGGCAAAGTTTTGCAACCAGTGCGGAGAGAATTTGTAGATCTGTAGAATCGTCGATGATGGATTGTGGCTTCGCGAACGCGGGGATTGAGCGGCACGGCAAGACTTCGCAACTAGGCTGGTGACGCAAAGGAGTGCGATTGCTCCGAAGCGAAAGAGAACGCCGTTCGAGGATTATTCCGCGGCGGAGAGTAGTCTGATTTGAGGGGCTGACTTTCGCCGAATTTCGATCTCGGATCGTCGATCGCTCGCTATAATCGGCGGAGGGTAAGGGTGCCGCGTGCAGGCCATAGCCGGCAACTGACCGCCGGTTTCTATTGCGGCAAAAGCGTAGGAGATTCGCGCGATGCGATGGCGTAGCGGAGGGATTGTTTCGCTGGTTGCAACCGTTTGGTGCTCGATGGCCGGTTCATCGACCAATGCGGCCGTTCTATGGACGGAAAATGCCGAGAACGGCTACGGCAATGTGATCGACGGCACGGACACTAGTTATCCGTTGATTCAAACGGATGTCGTCGGCCAAGGGGCCAACGCATTTCATTTGGCCAATCCCGATTTTCAAGACAACTGGTTTGAAATCGATCAGACGCTGACGATTCAAGCCGACAGCAAGCTGTTTTTCTCGAGCCGCTTGGGGTATGCGACGCCGACGCAGGTTGCCAAAGTGCAGATTTCCACCGACGGCGGCTCGACCTGGCCGACGACGATTTATGACCAACAAGGCACTGATGATGCCGGCGAAGGACGCTTTGGCCTGCAGGAAATCGGCCTTGCGTCCTACGCCAATCAGAATCTTCGCTTTCGGTTCAATTATGATTACATGGGCGGCTCGGCTTACCCGCAGTCCGATCCTGGCGTTGGTTGGTACATCGACGACATTCAAATTGCCGACCAATTTCAAAAGTCGCAGTATTCCATCGGCGACCCATCGGCGGAAGAGCAGCAGTATTTGGAATACATCAATCGGGCCCGAACCGATGCGCTGGTCGAAGCGGATCGGCTAGCGACAGAAACGGACACCGACATTCTCGCGTCGTATTCGTACTTTGGCATCCAGCCGCAAAACATCATCAATCAATTCACCGTTTCAGTGAATAACGGTTTCCTCGATCAAAACGCGCAGCCACTGTCGTTCAACGAAAAATTGAACACGATGGCCAAGCTGCATTCGCAGGATATGTTCGAAAATCAGTTTCAGGGACACGACAATTCCGCCAACCCGCCGGCGCCGCTAACTCCCAACGGCACCTTCAGCGATCGCCTGACCACCGTCGGCTACATCGGCAACGCCGGAGAAAACGTGTATGCACATTCGGTCTCTGTCGCCGAAGGGCACGCTGCCTTCGACGTGGATTGGGGTGACATCAGCGATCCGAACGACCCCGATTGCAACTCGGACTTCAACGGCCAAGGAATGCAAAATCCGGCCGATCATCGCCGCAACATCCATCATGACGACTTCAAAGAAATTGGCGTCGGCGTGGTGCTCGGCACAAACGGCCCCGTCGGGCCGCAACTGGTAACCGAGGTTTTCGGCAATCCTGGAAACGTCAGCTTGATTACGGGCGTAGTCTACGAAGATCTCAACGGAAACAATTTTTACGACATTGGCGAAGGGCGCTCGGGAGTGCGAATCGACGTCGAGGATTCGGCGTACTTCGCGATTAGTTCAACCTCCGGCGGATACTCGGTGCCAGTGATGGGCGATGGCACCTATGTAGTCATGTTTTCTGGAGGCGGTTTTCCTACGATCAATACGACGGCAACGATTTTCAGCGGAGAAAATTTCAAATTGGATTATTTGGCCGCCCCGTTCGTTCAACCTGCCGATTTTGACGGCGACGGAGATGTCGATGGCGCTGATTTCGTCGTGTGGCAAACGAACTTCCCCACGGTTGGCGGTGCCACGCTGTCGCAGGGAGATGCCGACGGTGATGGCGACGTGGACGGGGCCGACTTCGTCATGTGGCAGACGAATTTTCCGACGACGCCAGGGATAGAAGCGGCGGCCGTGCCAGAACCATCAGGATGGATGCTTTCACTGATTGCACTAGGCGCGGTCTTATTTCGCCCAATGAATGCAGGATCTCGGCCGCAGGGCGCTATTCTTCGATCACTTCTTTCAAGATTTGGACGAAGTGAGGGCTTTTGCCGCCGGAGGAAAGATCGGCCGCTTTCTTGTCAGCTTGTTTGCGCTCGTTGTACTCAAACTTAGCGACTGGCTTCATCGACTGGGTGTAAACGGCCCAGAAAGCCTTCAGCCGGACTTCTTTGGCAGTTTTCGAGCGGCTCTTGCGCTTGGCAGGGGCTTTTTTCTCTTTGGCTTTCTTGCCGCCTGCAGCTTCGGCAGCGTCGTTTTCCGCTCTTAATTCTTTACGGTTAAGGATCTTACGTGCCATTGAGTATTTCTCACGATCGAAGTGCTTTGTGTGGACTAAAGGAATGTGATTCTAGCGAAATCGTAGCGAGTGGGCTAGCAGGGATTCCGCTCAGCGAGGGCGGATTATACTTCAATTGGCCGCCAAGGATGCGAATCCGAAACGGAGCCAAGCCCGTCTGCAAGCGGTTGGGGTGGTTCCGCTTCCGAACAGGTGCGGGCGCGGAACTTTGTTACTCGTCAAGGTTGGAATATCCCTCGGCAAGCTGCCATGGTAGCTCACTCAATGCGAATATGAGCCTCTCACTGATTGGTAACTTGCACCAGCAAACGCCAAAGCAACCCTTCATTCATGGGGATCGGTTTTTGGCAGGGATGCTAGCTCGACGTTAGCCCGGACGCCGGTAGTCAAGCCGAAGATGCCGGTGCAGGAGGTTTTTTTCGCTAGAAAGTGGAATCATTAAGAAAAAGTAAACGTCCGTTTGTATTTTTTTCGCTATTATGCCGAATATGCCGTTTGGAAGGATTGTGTCGATTGGCGGGTCTGGCGATGCGCAGTTGCATGGCGTAAGCGGCTCGCCGCTTTCCAGCCAGGGTCGTCGGCCGAAGCTACCGAGGATGTCTCGGCACGACCATGGTCGGCAGCCAACAGGGGTGCAAACACTGTCGGCACCGAAATGTAGAACTGAATGCTCGTATTGGCTGGGCTTTTTTTGAAAGCGCAAGTTATTTGTCCAGCCAGGATTAAGAGTTCAAACGTAGAAGAGTAGAGAGAAGAAGAATTTTAACCAAGGCAGACAATTTCTTATTGGCGACGATCGCATTTTGCGGAGGCGGCACCTGGTAGGGCACGTCGGCCATTAAGAACTCTATCCGCTCCATCGTTAAGACAGGCTACCATCCCAACCACCCAGTGATATTGCAACCTAATAACCATCAAGCCAAATCGATCCAGAGCGGCGACATCCATCGATTGCCGTACACTAGTAGCGTTATGAAAATTTTAACGATTCCTGCAATATTTCTATCACTCTATTGCCTTGCGCTGTCT
>JADZDJ010000286.1 GCA_020851115.1 Pirellulales bacterium | reverse complement strand
TATTATCCGGCATTACCCACAGTTTCCCGTGGCTATTCCGGACCCCGGGGTACGTAACTACGCGTTACTCTCCCTTTCGCCGCTCTCAAGGTCCCCTCGCCTCGTCCACTCGACCACCGGTCACTGACCGGTGGCTAAATGCCCGGGGTGAGGGAACCTCTACCGCTCGACTTGCATGCCTAATCCACGCCGCCAACGTTCATTCTGAGCCAGGATCAAACCCTTCAATTGGTTATATACATTAACACCCAACGCTCCGCTTGCTTGCGCTCGCGGCTCGCCGATGAAATGAGCCGTTTGAAAAAGCTTGAGTGGCTAATCAATTGAGGCGCGTCACGAACGGCCGACCAACCGAAGCTGGCCGTCGCCACGACGCTCCTCAGCCATTTCTGAAATAGTCTTGGCTGACAAAAAAATTGGAGGTCACTTACCAAATTGTCAAAGAGCAAGATTCTTATTCTAAGACTTCTTGTCCGGTGGACAAGGGCCTCGGAATAAAAAATCCCACCCGGAAAACTGCCTCGAAGGACCGTTTTCCGACTGAGACTGGACACAATCATACGCGACTGGTTCTGGGTGTCAACGCCTCTGGTAAAGAAATCTGGAATCCTCGAACCAACACCTCACCCCAGCCTTCCCAGCCAAAACAAACTACCAGTTCTACCCCCCGGTTTAGGAGATAAGCGTCGGTCAATCGTTGCTGGGAGCGCTGAGACCGGCGGTCATCCGGTCCGTTGTGCCACCAGCAGCAGATTCTTGCCAACTGGTGGCGGCAATATACCTTCGGCAAATCGCATGGCCGGCACCACGATTTTGTCATACAGCGACACAGAACGCCCACTCGGACGCAAGCGAAGCAGTTTACACATGACAAACCAGGGCAGAATACCGGCAATATCGAAGTATCTCACAAAGCGAATCTCGTACCCGGCATCAACAACAAGCCGGGCCAAGCTGCGCGTGCTGTAGCGACGATGATGCTCCAGTTGCCGATCAAATTCGCGGTAAAGCCATTGGAGCGCAGGGACGAATACCAGTAAATGGCCACCCGGGTTCAATGCCTCATACACAGTCCCCACTTCGCCCCGGTCGTCGTCGATGTGCTCTAAAACATTGAGGTACAAGACTGAATCGAACCGATTGCTTCTGTCGCGTTCGCTGAAGAAATGAGGCACCGGTGTAGCGCGCGTTTCACCGCGCAAGGCCTCTTCCAGACGCGGAAACAGGTTCCGCGACGGCTCGAACGAGGTGAGCTGGCCCAGCGGCCGCTCGAGCAGTAACTTCGAAACGCTGCCAATTCCGGCCCCCACCTCGGCCACTCGATTTCCCAAATAAGGCGTGAACCAGTCCAGAATCCAACGATGATAGTTCACTGCCACCGACATGGCTTCTAATTCGGTTCCGGTGTAGATGCGTACAGATTCGTCCATCGAAACAATCGTTTCGTGCCAACGGTGATTATCGATCTAGCAAATTGTATTTGAGAATACACCACAAAGCACGCATACCATCTTTCCAACCGATTTTCTTGCCTTCATCGTAGGTGCGGCCGTAATACGATATGCCGATCTCGTAGATGCGCAGCGGTTCGCCGCGGCCGCGATAGCGGGCGATCTTGGCGACGATCTCCGGCTCGAACCCAAACCTATCCTCGCGTAAGGAAATCTGCTGCAAGAGCTCGCACCGAAAGACTTTGTAACAGCATTCAATGTCGGTCATGTTCAAGTTCGTACACATGTTCGACAACAGCGAGAGCAGCCGGTTGCCCACCGCGTGCCAGAAGTACAACACGCGGTGGTTGTCGCTGCCCGCAAACCGTGAGCCGAATACAACGTCGGCTTTGTCTTCCAACAACGGTTGGAGGAGCTTCGGGTATTCGCGCGGATCGTACTCCAAATCCGCATCCTGAACCACCACGAATTTTCCTCGCGCCGCCGCGAATCCCTTCCGCAGGGCTGCCCCCTTCCCTTGGTTGCGGTCGTGGTAGAATATCCGCAATCGGGGGTCATCGCGATTGAATCTGGCTAGTTGGTCGCGCGTACCATCGGTGGAAAAGTCGTCCACCACGATGATCTCTGTATCAAGTTCAACGGAGCGAACGGCCGCCAGAATGCGGTCGATGGTCCTGACTTCGTTGAACACCGGGATCACGACGGAAAGCAGTGGACTTTCGAGCGTCTCGCGTGATGAAGTCGTGTTGGAGTCCTGTTGTCGGTCCATATCAGGGTCAGGAGAACTGCAAAGTCCAAGGCGAAGAGGATCAGGTCCATGTTTTCGGCCGACGGCTGTGTGGTTGGGGCAAGGCACGCTGGCCGAAAAATGGACCAGACCCCGACTTTGCAGTTCTCCTGATATCAGGGTGAAGCGGTGGTGCCGCCGAGATTGGTTTCGTTTCGCCCAAGCTTCCAGTATAGATGGTATCATGGGAGACGCAGACTGCACTTCTAACCCCAATTTCGGCTTACGAAAGAGGACCGTTCATGCCTTGTCGGGGAGTTCGCGGAGCGACGACTGTCGCGGCTAACACGCGAGACGACATTCTGGCGGCCACACGGCAACTCGTGGCTTTGATGGTTCGCCGCAACGGCATCGAACCAGGCGATGTGGCCAGCGCGATTTTCACGACGACGCCCGACCTGGATGCTGAATTCCCCGCTTTGGCAGCCCGTCAATTGGGATGGTTGGAGGTACCGCTCCTCTGCGGTCACGAAATGGCGATTCCCAGTTCGTTGCCACAATGTATCCGCGTACTTGTGCATTGGAACACCGATCGTGCTCAGAGCGAAATCCAACACGTTTACATCCGCGATGCTGAGAAGCTGCGGCCCGACTTGTGCAAACTGCCGCCGGTCAATTGGGAAGAGTTGGAAACGTGGATCCGCGAGCAGATGGGAGATCGACGTTGATCCGTTGCTGGCGGACCCCCTGTGCAAATGCAAATCGCTCGAGAATAAGCACGCCATGCACTTTTGTTCACAAAAATATTTATGCCCCCCGACACTTCGGTAAGCAAAACGGGTTTAGTGACATGTATCGTCGGCCAGATCGCTGTGTTTTGGCAGGCGGCTCGTCACCTCCCCCGGAACAAGAAAATGGCTCAAGACCGCCCCAATTGGGCGATGGTTGTTTGTTGCGCCATCGCTTTCTTCCTGGCCAATTACTCGCTTGCGGCGCCGCCGCAAGTTCCGAGCCTACCCGGTCAAACGGCCGGATACGTGCAGTACGCGATCACGAATCTGCCCGACCATTACAAGAATGGGCCCGTCGCGGCAACCGACAATACGCCGCTGGATAATCCACTCACCGATGCGGGTGCGACGCT
>JADZDJ010000285.1 GCA_020851115.1 Pirellulales bacterium | reverse complement strand
CTGGATGCCAAGCCCGCCTTGGGCGACAGGAGCGACCAGATCGGCCATGTCGAGCTTGGCTTGGGGGTGATCCTCGCGAAAAAACTTCTCGGCGGCCTCGCGAACCACGCAATAAAACAAGGGATGATCGAAGCCACCGTCGAACCTATTGGTCGGATTGAGCCGCGCGTAGGCTGCACGCGCGTTCTCGTGCAACTCGGCGGGCAGCAAATCCAGCGACAGATTGGGATCCTGGATGCCGATGACGGCAAAATCCAGGTTCTCATTGAGGGCGCGGATGGCGGAATGATACATCGGCTGCTCGTCGAGCGGAACCTCCTCGATGACCGCTGCCGCAGCCAGCCACGGATTGATGACATCCGAACCCAGCGGACCGAACACCGGCACCTGGCTGCCGGTTGCCCGGTCGGTAACGTACACGACGGGCCGAATCATCACGGCCAGGAAATCGTCGAAGTTCGTGAACTGCTGCTCCTTGAGCAAACCATTGAATTGCTGTACCAACTCAGCCGTTGGCTGGCCATCGTGAAGAGCGACGTAGGCACGAAACGTTTCGTTCAATTGCTTGTTGCGGGCAACCGAAGTTGCTTCTGGCGACTCGCGCTCAATGTACGCCACCCGATACAGTTCGGCCCGGATGGGGATCTCCGTCGCCCCGCTATTGGCGACGGCATAAACGACGCCGGAAACCATCGATATTGCCAACAGTACAAGACATACGCCGTAATCCAAATACCGCATAATCCTGTACTCCTTCGCTCCAACTTGGGGTTCCGGACTTCCTTGCTCGAACCGCCGAGCGGATCGAGTTAGCCCACGCTGCCATACGGGCGCAATCAAGCGATACAGTCAATCAACGGATATTTTCCCAACACCGGCTCACTGGGGACGCCGAGCCACTTTTCGATCGCCGTGGCATACACGCTGCGAAAATCAGTCGTCGGCTTGAGCCAATCACCGCCGCCGCCAAAGACATCCTTCAGGCTCGGATGTGCCCCATGAATGCCGGTTTTCACCGGTCCGAACATGAACATGGCGGCCGCCGCGCCGTGATCGGTCCCCTCGCCGCCATTTTCTTTGACGGTCCGGCCAAACTCGCTCGTTGTAAATGCCAGCACGCGCTGCTCCTGCTGGTGCGCGGCTAGGTCCTTGTAAAACGCAACTACGGCGTCGTTGAGCATGCGCATCAGGTTGTCGTGATGCGGGCGCTGCTTGACGTGCGTGTCGAATCCGCCGTCGTGGTATGTGAAATAGATGCGTGTGCTCAAACCACCCGCGATCAGGCCGGCGATCGTCCGCAAGTTGCGCCCCAACGTGGTGCCCGGATACTCGACCGCTGGCTTGTATTCGGCCGCCAGACGAGAAACCTGCTGACTCGTCGCGTTCGCGGCAACGGCGATGTTGGTGACAAAATGCTGCTCGGTGAGCGTCGGCGGCTTTTCGCGGGCTGCTTCGTTGAGCTTGGCATACACTTCGCGGCGGGCCGCATCGCCCCGATCACCGTGGTAGCCGAAGGACTCGGGCACGTCGAACGCCAAACCTGGATGGTCTTTGCCTTGGATGACGATTGGTGTGGACCCGGTGCCCACCGCCAGCGCCAGCTGAGGATCCGCATTACCGGCAAACGCGGCGTCGCACGTCTTGCCGATCCAACCATACGGCCCTTTGCCGAACTCGCACTGCCGGCCACGCATATCGGCGGTGTGCCAGATATCCGTCGAGTGAAAATGGCTCAAATTCGGGTCCGGGTAGCCCACCCCGGGCAGCACCGCCAACTTGCCCTCGTCGTACATCTGTTTCAGGCCAGCCAGGTTGGGATGAAGCCCCAGCTCATTGTTGAGTTTGATAACCTCTTCGTCCTTGATCCGAGTGGCGTTGCGCGCTTTGGCATAGTCCTCGTGCCCGTATGGCACTACCGCGCTAATCGCGTCGTGACCGCCCCCCAGCTGAATGACGACCAACACCCGCTGGCCAACCTCGGCGGCGGGCCCCGCCACCGCGGTGCGGACCAAATAATTGGGCAACAGCGATCCGACGCCCACCACCCCCAGGCCGCCGGCCAAGAATTCACGTCGCGTGGCAATGGGTATGTACGACATGGGTCGTGTCCTCCATAGCAATAGTGGTTGAGCCAATTCGACCGCGATTCACAACGGCCATCAAGGGTTATGGCATTGCCTGCCAGTTGCTCGGTGAAACCTCATGCGGCCTCAATTCATTTGGTACTCTGGCGTGCTCATCATCAGCGCCAGCAGACCGCGGAGCTTGGCATTGAGCTCGGCACGATGCTGGGCCCATTCGGCGGGCGGTGGCAGCGCGCCCACGTAGGCCACGAGCGTCTGCCGCTGGGCATCCGAAAGGTCTGCGACCAGGCAGGCTCGCGTCAAATGATTGACGAGTTCCGCCGCATTGCTCACTTTGCCTTCGAGCGACTGCGCGAGTTCGAGCTGCGGCTGTTCGACGAGGTCAGCTACCGCGTTGTAACGCAGCAACACCCGATCTGCACTAAGCCAGGAATGCCCTTCCTCCCAGCCACCAACGTTCGGTGGCTGGTACAACGTTTGCCCCATCGCCTGGAGCGAGGAATCCATGGCGTTGTAGTCCACTTGTTTCATGCCCACGATGCGTACCGTGCCCACCATAAGTTCGACCGGACTCTTAATGGCTGTACCCATGGCCTGTTCGCCGTAGAATTCCTCCGATTCAAAAAGATTTTTGAGCACGGGCGCCAGATCATAGCTGTTCGAGCGGAGCACCTGCGCAAGTCGCTCAACCACATCATCGCTGGGATGCCGATGCGCAAAGAACTCGAACAGTTTCTTGGCCACGTAACGGGCCGTTGACGGATGCTCCAGAATGATATCAACGGCCTCATCCGCACTGAAGTTTCCGGTGCGCCCGAGAATCGTCTTCGGACCCTCGTCATATGCCGAACCGTTGAAGCGAAACTGGTTCGTGTGGCCAACGTAGGTGTACCCCGTCAGTGCCCGCGCAAGTTCGCGCAGATCTTGTTCGCTATAGCCTTGATCGCGACCGAGCGTGAATAATTCGAGAACTTCCCGCCCTAGGTTTTCGTTGCCGCGTCCTTTCACGTTCAACTGGTTGTCGAGGTACAGGATCATCGCCGGGTCGTGCACGATTCCGCGTAACAGGCCGTCGAATTTGTCACCGTACTTGCGAAGCGTCTCGTTTTGCTGGTGCAAGATCTGCGTTTGATAAAACTT
>JADZDJ010000284.1 GCA_020851115.1 Pirellulales bacterium | reverse complement strand
GGAACCGGCTTTGTTGCCGAGGCTTTCGACAGTGGGTTCAGGGCGTTTGAAATCGGCAAACTCATTGCGCGGCAGCAGCACCTGCTCGCTGCCGTAGTCGCTCGGCGTGAAGATCGAACCTTTCTCGCCGACGAACAGCATGCCACTGTCGACGATCTTTTCACCCTGCAGCAAATCGACATTCGGCAAGTTGCGATCGTTCCCTTTGGCGCCCTCGTACCAGGTGAATTTGACGGCAGGCCGGTCGCCTTCGGCGGGAAACTCGTAGGTGATCGTGGCCCAGGCCGGGTACGTTTCTTGGTTCACTTCGCTGCTTTGGGCCGAGACACGAACGGGAAGGCCCAAGTCAAGCGATTTGAACGCCAGATTCGAGGTGTGGCAGGCCATATCGCCGAGGGCGCCGGTGCCAAAGTCCCACCAGCCGCGCCAATTGTGGGGATGGTACACCGAGTTGTAGGGCCGAACCGGCGCGGGGCCGAGGAACAGATCCCAATGAACATGCTTCGGCACTTCCATTGGTTCCGGTCGGGCGATGATATCCGGGGCCTGCTTCCAGTAATGGAACGGGCGATTCGTCCAAACGTGAACTTCGTGAATGGGGCCAATCGCGCCGGAGCGGACTAGCTCGATGCCGGCGCGAAAACCATCGGCGGCCGTGCCTTGGTTGCCCATCTGTGTTTGCACGTTGTACTTCTTGGCCGTCTCGCGCATGAGGCGCGCTTCGTAAGGTGTGTGCGTGAGCGGCTTCTGGCAGTAAACGTGCTTGCCCATCCGCATCGCACGGAGCGAGGCCGGGGCGTGATGATGATCGGGCGTGCTGACGACGACCGCGTCAAGTTGCTTCCCCATTTCATCGAGCAGCTTGCGGTAATCGTTGTACTTCTTGGCCTTGGGGAACACCTTGGCTTTGTCGTCGAGCCGGATGTCGTCGATATCGCAAATGGCGATGACGTCGCCGAACTTGCCGGCCTGATCGATGTCGCTCTTTCCTTTACCGCCGATGCCGATGCCGGCGATGGCGAGGCGTTCGTTAGGCGATTTGCTCATCGCGAAATCGGCCCGGCCGACCACCCAATAGCCGGTAGCCGCCCCAGATAAAGTCTCCAAGAAATTCCGCCGGGTCAAATTCTGCGACATGGAGAGAACTCCTAAACTTGGTTTTGCGCATGGCCCAAATGCCAGTGCCGCTGATCGGCCCTGGCAACCGCCGATCGCCCTAATTTAGTTATGCGCGACAGGCAACGCTATAGGCAACTTGGTGGGGGGCCTCGCGTAGATTAATAAGCACGTGCGAAAGTACGGTGGCTATTCGGTGTTTGTTGCGTGACGATGTCAGATCATCGCATCCCGGCGGATGCCCGATTACAATTAGCGATACTTTGGGGGCACCAGCAACTATTTGATTTGGAGAGACCGTGCACAATGATCGGCCGTGATTTGAGATTCCTGTATGTGGCCAGCTTGTTGATTGTGACGCTGATTGGAGAGTCGAACGCTGAACTGTCGATTGAGCGCGTCTTCGGAACCGAAACTCCCGGCGGCAAGTATAAGCATCCGGCGTGCATCGAAGAGTTGCCGAACGGCGACTTGTATCTGGCCTACTATGGCGGCGACGGTGAATATGAGAGCAACACGGCCGACTTCGCCTCGCGACGGGTGAAAGGCTCGACCGCGTGGTCGCCCCCAAAACGGATTGCCGATACGCCGGGCCGTTCGGATGGCAATCCGGTGGTTTGGCAGGAGCCGGGGGGGCCACTGTGGTTTTTCTACGTCGTCCGCTATGGCGATACGTGGTCGGACTCGATCATCAAGTACAAACTCTCGCACGACAACGGCGAGACCTGGAGCGATTCTGAGGCGCTCTCACTCGAGAAAGGGCTCATGGTTCGCTCACAGCCAGTCCAACTGGCCAATGGCGACTTCCTGCTGCCGATTTACCATGAGCGCGGGCACGACAAGGAATTTGTTGGAGCCGACAGTGCGTCGCTATTCGCGCGTCACGACAAGACAACCGGGAAGTGGACGTTCACACAGGAAATCCATTCGAGGATGGGAAACATTCAGCCGTCGGTTGTGGCGTGCGATGCAAGGCACCTGCTCGCGTTTTGTCGGCGCGGCGGCGGTTACGATCGCGTGCCCGATGGTTTCATCGTGCGGACCGAGTCGCACGACGGCGGCCGCACCTGGTCGCCGGGCGTCGACACCGAGTTCCCGAATCCCAACGCGGCTGTAGACCTCATCCGACTGCAGAATGAACACCTGGTGCTGATCTACAACGACAGCTTCGACGGCGAACGCATGCCATTGACGATGCGTGTTTCGACCGATTGCGGCAAGTCATGGTCGGCGGGGCACAACATCGTGAACAAACTAGGAGACGATGCGGCATACCCGTATCTCATCCAGACGAACGATGGGAGGATTCACGGCGTCTACACATCCGAAGAGCGGACGGTGATTCATCACTTCACGATCGACGAAACAGATATCACGAAGCCGTAGTGGAAGACAAGACCTGGGCTGCAAGTCGCTTCCGTCGGAATTCTTACGAATTCCGCTGCGCTCGCAACGAGAATTACCGGGGTGTTCGACGACCTCACTTCTGCGTTTTGATAAGCCAGACTTCGGCGATCTGGCAGCCGCGGCCGGCGCCGCCACGTTCGGGATTCGAACGCCATTCGAGTGTCAATTCACCGCCGGACGTGGCAGCGGCTGGAATGGCGAATTCCACGGGCCGCACGGGCTGAGGCTTCGGTTGCGGGGGGTGAATGTCGATCTCTCTTCCTCCGCTGAGTGATAAGGCAACCAGTCGCACTTTGGCCCCGGTGTTATCGCCGGCGTAAACGACTCGCAGCTTGTAACTGCCGCTGGCATCGAGGCCATCGTAGTGCATAACGACCGGCGTGCTGTAGTGTCCGTCGACATGGTTGCACCACGAACGGCGCCACGCCAGTTGGGAGTTAAAGCCAATCGTGGGAGTTTCGTGATAACTTGGATCCTTCGCATACATGTCGCTGGCGACGAGGTGAGGCTGATTCAGCGGGTCACCCAGATCGTCGTAGAAGCCGCCGGGACCGGGGTCGGTCCAGTGAACGATTTCACCGATACCGCGAAGTCTTGCGGCCTCGTCGAGTTTTGCCAGTCCGGCAAACCGGTTCTTGAGCCAGACGCGGTTGTTCAGCGGCACGTCGATTTCGTCGAAATTCGCCCCGCGGCCAACTTCGATCGCTTGATACCGATCAACCGAAAGCTGCATGCCGATGCTTTGAAACAGCCCTTCCGCCAATTCGGCAACGCGGGCGCGTAATGCATCGGAGCTTTTTGGCGCATCGGCCTGATCGAGAATTGCCGTGGCCTTCCGAATGGCTTTATCGGCGCCCAAATGATGAGCGCGTGCCAGCACGTCGAGCGCGTCGTGTTCCTGAGCCGTTTCGTCAATCAAGCGACTGCGAATGTAGGCATCGTAGGTAGCTCGGTAGAGCGTCTGCTGGAATCGCCAGTTGCGTTTGGTCGGCGGGTCGGCCGATCGTTCCATCGCCTGGAATTGTCTGCGTGTTTCGTCGACTCCATCATTCTTCAACAGCGGGCCGCGCCAATTACGTTCGAGCGCAAGCAGGCCTTGGGCGAAGTCGTCGGTGTATTGGTCGCCGATGAAATAGCGGCTGTAGTCGTGCAGCGTATCGATCGGGCGAGCGGCGGGGTCCCAGCAGAGTGCGCTCCAAATCATCTTGTTGACATCATCGTTGCAGCCTTCGGAATAGGAAATCACGCCGCGGATGTAGTCCTTGCACGATAGGAAGATCGTCGTCTCGTCGAGTGGACGTGGGTTGATCACCTCGCGGCCCTCGGTCAGCGGGAACGCCAAGTCCCAATTCGGCACGGGGTATTGGCAGCGAATGCTGTGGGTGATATCCGGATACGCGCGGATCGGCAAGCGTGGCGGCAAAATCTCGCGGAGCTTCGCGATGGGAACACGATTCTGCGGACCGAAGACGATACCGGCTAGCCACGCGGGCTCTCGCTTAAAGAGTTGCAGCATTTCGTCAAACTGCGGCTGGGTGAAGCTCTGCATCGAGACCCAAATTTTCGCACTTGGATGAAGCTGCGTTAGCTGTTCCGACTGCGCGGCAAGCAGGGCCACGTACTCGCCAGGTGACGCATCACCGGGGTCACCGGTCGGAACAAACAGCGCATTGACCCGCGGAAGTTTTGATAGAACGTCACCCCATTCTTTGACGGAAGCTCGTATCTTTTCTGGCGTGTCGTACTTCAGTTCCATGGCCGGGTGCCAGATCCAAACATCGAGCCCGTAATCGTCCGCGAGCTGCGACATGCCGATCATCATTTCCAGCGGCGGCCGCGGAAAATGGGGACTATCGTCATCGTCATCGGTGCGGGGTGGAATTAGCTCGACGCTGTTGCAGCCGAAAACGGCGAGGTCGCGATAGTACTGCTCCCATTGCGGCAGGTCCCAGGCGTCGTAGGAGTTGGTTTTCGGGCGATAGCCAAGCTGGTGGCCACGAATTGGCATCGCGGGCGCGGTAGTGATGTTCAACGGCTCGCGGAGCACGAGCCGGTCGCGCGACATCGAAAGCGAGCGAAGCAGTTTACCGACGCCAAACAGCACACCGCGGGAGTCATTGCCGGCGACGACAACCGCGGACGACCCTCCTTCCGTCTTTTTTGTGTGAATTCGAAATCCCTCGGCTGGCGGTATTTGCGCGTTTGAATCCAGCCCCGATTGTCCGTAATCCGCCAACTTACGGAGCGCATTGAACGGGCCGATCACGATTACCGGAGTTGCTTTGTCGACAGGCCAGGCATTTGATACACGAAGGTGCAAGCGCGTTCTCGCGGCAACTTCGTCAACGAACATTTGAACCGCCTTCCGCTCCTGTCGATTTAAGCCGTCTGGCGCCATGACTTGGGCAGCGCTCAAATCGATCGAGCATGAACGTCCGTCGGTGTCGATTGCTGCCAGCGTGTTCTTGCTTGCTGTATCTGCAACAAACGCGAGTAACAGCAGAGCAAGGCGAATACCGGAAAGGGAGTTGTTCATCGGCGAAGAACGCTGTTCATCGAGGACTTGAAACAGGGCGGTGGAAGATTTTTCGAGTATAGTTCGCCGCGATTGCGGCCGCAAACAACTCGGCGCGACCGAGTTCGCAGCTATTTTGCGCCGTGTTGCCAGTCAGAACTTGCAATTCGTTTTAGCTCGGCTTCGATTTCGGATCCTTCATAAAATGAGAGCCAACCGTGCAGACGTTGCGTCTCGCCGGGCGCGCAGTCGGGGAACTGCGGATCGGAATGCATGCACGGGCAGGGTGCGTTGCCCCAGGGCCGTACGCAATTTCCCCAGGCGGTGATGACCCAGCGATTGCCTGCCTCATTGCGGCAGGCAGCGAATGGCGAACGGAATCGTTTGTTGTCGTTGGTTTGTGAGTTAAACTCGCTTGCGCCTTTGAGCATGATGCAGTTCTGCACCACCAGTCCGCGTAATGTTTCGTGCGTGCCGTTCTTAAGCCACAGTTCCATGCGGACCGCCTCGCATGATGGAGTGATAACCGCGCCAAAAGTCACATCGTTCGGTAGCTTGCGTTCGATGCGCAGCGAATTGTCGTCGCCACGGCTCCATTCCAGTGGCGGGAGCGCGATGCCTTGCCGCGACCACATCGTGGGCACGTCGATGTGGGCCAGATACAGCAATTGCCGTTCGGTGTCCTGCTTCACCCACATTGCCTCGGGGATATCGGCGACGACATACTGGCTCTCGTCCCATGGCAGAAATACGCTGAATTTGGTTTCGCGTTGCGGGCGGATGGCGCCGTCG